>NZ_JAPEHX010000121.1:0-1159 GCF_028823655.1 Exiguobacterium sp. B2(2022)
CCGCTTTGTCGTCAAAGATTGCGTTCTGAAATGGGCAGTTGTTGTCGCCGTTCTGCGAGCGTCGACCACGTCACGGCCGTCATGATACAACCGGCACCGATAAAGAAATTCAGATGGAGCGTCTCATTCAAGACGAGCCACCCGAGCGTCCCTCCGACCAAAGGCTGGAAGAAGAAAAAGAGTGACCCGACACTCGCATCCATCAACTCAAGTCCTTTGTTCCAAAAGAAGAACGCCCCTGCCGTCGACACGACACCGATATATAAGACACTGAGCCAAAGGACACCATTCAATTCCGGAAAGCCGTTTTGCATGACCTCTATACTCATCAAAGGGGTCATCAACAACCAGGCGACTCCAATCGCAAACGTCGTCAGTGTCAACGTCGATAAGGTCTGTGTCCCGATTTTCACGTAAATCGACATGAGCGCCCACGTCACGGCGGCTAATACGAGTATAAAACTACCTACGCGATACGTCCCTTCCCCTTCCCAACCGACCACAATGAGAACACCAACCGTCGCCAGTCCGAGCGCTCCTACTTTGACTGGAGTCAATCGCTCCTTCAATAGGATTCGAGCGAATAAGACCATGAACGCTGGCGTCGCTGCGGTCACGAGAGATCCGGTATGCGCATCCGATAGCTTCGTTCCGATAAATTGAAACGAAATCGAAGCGACGTACCCGATGACACCGACGAGTCCAATCCATTTCCAATCTGTCCGCCGAATCCGCTCCCGTCCAAACCGAAGCCAGACGACGAATAGGACCATAAATGCAACAGCATATCGTAGCCAGACAAACGTGAACGGTTCAATATAAGCGAGCGCATACTTACTGACCACATACATCCCGCCCCATATACTCGCCGCAAGTGTCAAACTGAGTGCTCCTAGCCATTCTTTCCTCATGCTCTCGCCTCCTCAATGGCGACTATATACGACGTCCTTGTGTCCATTTCCTTTATTTTCATTGTCAGTCTCAAGAAAAACGCTTACAATCAAGACATAGATGAATGAAAGGAGGGAGAAAGGTGAAATTTGTCGGACGTACGCATTGGACAACTGAACATTTGTACATTTTGCGTGCGATTTTTCACGATGTCGCTTAATCAAGGGACCCGTCTGTCCTTTTTTAGACATTGCTGAATATACGACAA
>NZ_JAPEHX010000122.1:0-1156 GCF_028823655.1 Exiguobacterium sp. B2(2022)
CGACTTGAAGAAGTTTTTGCTTTGGACGCGGCGTACACTTCTCGAGATGAAATAACACTCCATGAATTAACCTCGACAAAATTGTTTGAGTGGACTAATCGCCAAGAAGTTACTGAGAGAAAAAAGCAACGTCAAATTGAAGAACGAAATCGGGCAGATGAGATGCTCTTATATGCAATTGAATCACTCTCAAAGAAAAAAAAAGACTATGTTCCTTTGTATGAACAAGCCTCTCTTTTACTTAGAAAATAGCACAGAGACCATATCGTCTTTGTGCTATTTTAGATTGAACTCCTAAGCAATGTATCCGTCTCCGTCAAAAGTTGCGGTGTCACCATCTCCATCACGTAAGTATCCCTCTACAAATGTTCCATTTGATTTAATATAGGAACTCACATGATGTGGTTCTACATAGTGCGTAGACAAGGATGGAAATTGAATCGCACTAGCATGGCGCAATGGATCATCTTGAAGCAAATATTGATGCACGTTAGGCATAGCGTCTGATTCTACGATCGGGCCACCCATTAAATCATTGTAAGATTCCTGATGATATGAGTTATCTTCTAAAGTAGGGAGTTCTTCTGCGTTATAATCATGATCAAGCATTAATATGAGCCTCCTTCATGGTGTGTTTTAACATTATTACATTAATCACATGATTAAAAGGTTTAAATTATAAAAAAATGTATTTTTTTACTCGTAAAGATGATTTTATGGATGACGATTTGTCAAATGAAGCACAACACTTCTTCGCTGAAGGGCTCGTGTGCTGTTTTCCAGTTCAGGCATTTTCTCGGTCGCCCGTTGATCTTGGTCAGCGCTTCCGCGAGTTCGTCATGCGTGACTTTCGCGAAGTCCGTTCTTTTCGGGAAGAACTCGCGCAGGAGACCGTTCTCGTTGCTCCCCCGTTACCACGATGAGTGCGGGTCGGCGAAATACATCGGCACGCCGAGCGTCGCCTGGATGCGCTCGTGACCGCTGAACTCCTTGCCCCGGTCCATCTCGCGATGGACCGGATGGACATCCCGAGCTCCAGATAGGTCTCTATTTCACGCGTTCCTTTGTGGAAAGATGAGTGTAGCTCATGCGATTTCCTCCGTCTGAATTTGTGTTGTGGTGACTTCATTCTACACGAGGAAAGCGTCATGGGCTT
>NZ_JAPEHX010000123.1:0-1135 GCF_028823655.1 Exiguobacterium sp. B2(2022)
TAAAGATATGAACTATCAAAAGGTAAATAGTACAATTAATTCATTGACTATCCACATATAAGGGTATAAAATGAACTAAAACATAATAAATAGTATTAAATTATACGTATTTGGCTTTTTGATGAACTATTTTTATGTTTTTAGTTTTTTATTTTTCTGGATTTTCTATATAAGTGGGAGGAATGAAACATGGTCAAGGTTGTCGAACTAAGAGGGGTTAAAAAAAGCTTCTCAAAATTTCAAGCTCTGAATGGTGTCAGTTTTACTGTGAATAAAGGAGAAGTAGTTGGTTTCATTGGTCCGAACGGCGCTGGGAAGTCTACAACAATACGTACGCTTTTAGGAATTTTGAAACGAGATGAGGGTGAGGCAAAGATTTTTAACATGGATGTATGGAAAGACAGTATTGAGATTCATAAACGAATTTCGTATGTACCTGGAGACGTTTCACTTTGGGGAAGTCTTACCGGAGGAGAAATTATTGATTTATTTATGGAGTTGCATGGCGGCGGAGACAAGAAAAAACGTGATTATTTAATCAAACGATTTGAGTTAGATCCTAAAAAAAAGGCGAAAAGTTATTCGAAAGGCAATCGTCAAAAAGTTGGTCTGATTGCAGCTCTGTCGGTAGATTCTGATCTATATATTTTTGATGAACCGACTTCAGGCTTGGATCCGCTTATGGAAGCGGTATTTCAAGATGAAGTAGAAAAAATTAAGGTCGCAGGAAAATCAATTCTTCTCTCTTCGCACATTTTAAGTGAAGTAGAGCGATTAGCAGATCGGGTTGTTATTATCCGTAAAGGTGAAATTGTTGAATCAGGCACGTTGGATGAATTAAGACATTTGACACGGACGACAATCACTCTTGAAACAGAGCAAAACGTGAATGAGATTGCTCACATTGAAGGAGTGCATGATTTTAAACAAATTGATCCTAGACAAGCGATATTTTCAATTGATGTTGACTACTTCAATGCTGTACTAACAGCCGCGACGAGATTAGGTGTCAAAAAATTAGAATCGATTCCACCATCTTTAGAAGATTTGTTTATGAGACATTATGAAAACTGAATATATGTAAGTGAGTATTTTAAAAGGAGGAGTAGACATGGGATTGAAATTCACATGTTGG
>NZ_JAPEHX010000124.1:0-1123 GCF_028823655.1 Exiguobacterium sp. B2(2022)
TTGGCAAAGCATTCAGGCGACGGTCGGATTTGTCCTCTTGACGGTCCCGCTGACGATTCTGATTGCACTCGGCCTCGCACTCCTCGCCAATGAGAAGTTGAAAGGCATCGGCATCTTCCGAACAGCCTTCTCGGCGACGATGGGGATGAGTGTCGCCGCCTCATCGGTCATTTGGATGTTCATGTACAACCCGTCGATTGGGATCTTCAACCGGTTCCTCGAAGCAATCGGTGCCAGCGGCGTACAGTGGCTTCTAGACCCGCAATATGCGCTCCTATCCGTTTCAATCGCGACCGTTTGGATGAACATCGGCTTCACGTTTTTGATTCTTCTCGGTGGTCTGCAAAACATCGACCGGACGCTATACGAGAGTGCGGATATTGCGGGGACGAACTACTGGACGCAACTTCGTTCCATCACAATCCCGATGTTGTCCCCGACGCTCTTTTTCGTCGGCATCATCTCGCTCATCAATGCCTTCCAGACGTTCGGACAGATTGATTTGTTGACGAAAGGCGGACCGACGAATGCGACGAACGTCATCGTCTATGCCATCTATAAAGACGCGTTCATCAACTATAACGTCGGGAGCGCCAGTGCACAAGCCGTGCTCTTATTTATCGCCGTCCTTTTGTTGACATGGCTCCAATTCAAACTTGTCGAAAGGAAGGTGCATTACCAATGAGACTACGGAATGTAGGCGTATATGTCTTACTCGTCTTGAGCGCCGTCGTCATGCTGTTCCCGATCGCCTATGCGTTCTCGATCAGTCTGATGGACGGTAAGGAAGTACTCCAGGGGCATCTGCTCCCACGCGACCCGTCATTTGAGAACTACCTGGCCGCGTTCGAACGAATCCCGATGATGACGTATTTGATGAATAGTCTGATTGTCGCGCTTCTCGTGATGATCGGGCAGGTCGTCTTGTCGAGTCTTGCGGCATTCGCATTCGTCTTCATCGACTTTAAAGGAAAAGGGCTCATTTTCATGCTTTTCCTCGCGACGATGATGGTCCCATGGGAAGCGACGATGGTGCCGAACTTTTTGACAATCCAGTCACTTGGCTGGCTCAACACCGTCTGGGGGCTATCGGTGCCGTTCTTCGCACTCGCATTCGGGACGT
>NZ_JAPEHX010000125.1:0-1107 GCF_028823655.1 Exiguobacterium sp. B2(2022)
GCGGCAGACTGTTTCGTCTTCCCGTCTAAACGAGAAGGGCTCGGGATGGCGGCGCTTGAAGCGATGGCGGCAGGGTTACCGATCATCACCTCGAACGTGCATGGGATCAACGACTACTCGGTCGACGGGGTGACTGGTTTCAAGTGTGCCCCGAACGATGTGAAAGGTTTTGCACAAGCTATTCAAACGATGCGACTTGATTTTAAGCTTGCTCAGAAAATGGGTTTTAATAATATGAAGACCGCTAAATCATACGATGTTGAACAATCGAATACAGAGATGCGGCGAATATATAAGTCTATTCATCCATCAGAACACTAAAGTAAGGAGGTGCCGTCATGAAACCAGGTACAGAAGTGAGTATAGTGCGCTACTTAGTACTCATGTATTATTTGCTCGCTACGATCATTTTTTATATGCTCGCAATTTTTGTTAACGGCAATGGTGTATCGTTTCAAATTTTCGGGGGCGGAGATGACGGCGCGTTTTATTGGGAACAAGCCATGAATGTTTTTTATGATTTAACATGGATTCGTACCTCTATTTATCCATGGATTATCGGGAAATATATGCAACTGATTGGCACAGAAAGTGTATTCGCGATTCGTATGTTTAACTTTTTTGGAGTAGCGCTCTTGTTACACTTCTCACTAAAACTGGACACCATTCAAATGACGTCAATATCACCGCAAGAAAATATTTCAGGAATTCAACGAAATGCCTATTTATTGGCTCTCGGTAGTTATGTCGCCTACATTAGTCTATTTTTCAATATTACGACTTCAATTTTTCGTGATGTCTGGATATACATGTTATTCACAACTGCAACTTATCTTGCGATTCGTTGGATTTTTGAAAAGAATTGGACGTATTTTATTCTGCTTCTCCCGACAATCTGGTTGCTAGGTCAATTCCGAACTTACGCGTTACTTTCCTTTGTTTTAGCTACGGGAATATGGTTTGTCTTAAGAATAGTGAAACGTCCACTCTTATTCTTTACACTTTTTATTATTTTGTTCGGTGTCATTTATACATTCTTTATGGATGTGAATGTTCCGATTGTTGACCGAACGCTTCGATCGGCCTTGCAGTATCGATCAAGTGGTC
>NZ_JAPEHX010000126.1:0-1040 GCF_028823655.1 Exiguobacterium sp. B2(2022)
CATAGAATTCGAGGCACTTTTTATTAAACTGTCCGTAAAACAGGGCTCAGTTCACAAAAAACGATAGTCACTTTTTCAAAAAAGATTATTGTGTTAAATTGAATAAACCGTTCATTTACAATAAATACTGCATCGAGTGGCTTAGCAATAAGCGTAATTAAGATATAAAAAGCAACAATCGGATACATAAATTGAAGCTTTTCTAAATCACTTGTGCCAAGGTTGTTATAAATTTCGTCTAAAAAAACATATAAAATCGTTAATACAACCGCTAAGATAAATGTCAGAAGAAAGAATAGTTTATAGGCAATTCCTAAAAAACGAATTTCTCCTTGACGATCGCCTCGATTCCGATATTGACTTAAAAACCTTGCCACAACTACCTCAAGTCCTAAATTAAACGCAAATATGGCAATGATTGAAAAAGAGAGAACATATAATCCATAGTTGGCTTGTCCAATCTTCGAAATCATCCATGGTGTATACAGAAAACCAGAAATGATATTGAAACCTATTGAAAAATAGGATACCAAGGCACCATATTTAATTTGTTTCGAACTATTTTCTTCCGGTTCGAGAGCATATTTGGTTGCCATAGGTATACCTCCATGTCATTGGTAAGCATAATAATAGTTTTTATCTTTTCGATGAGCCCGACGATTCAAAACAATACCTAATATTTTAGTGCCTGTCATCGTTAACTGATCACGTGCCTTCACCACCTCATCTCGATCCGATGATTCGCAATTTACAACGAGAATGGTACCATCTACCTCAGTCGCAACGACTCGACTATCTGCGACTTGCATTACGGGTGGTGCATCTAAGATGATCATATCGAACTCTTTTTGGAGATATTTCAACATTTCTTTAAATGTCGCTGCTGAGAGTAACTCCGATGGATTTGGAGGAACGATTCCTGCCGTTATGACATATAGATTTTCAAGTTGCGTGTGTTGGATAGCAGTATCTATTGCAACGCGTTTTGCTAAAACATCCGATAGTCCATTCCTAGTATCTAATCGAAAAATTTGATGTAC
>NZ_JAPEHX010000127.1:0-1024 GCF_028823655.1 Exiguobacterium sp. B2(2022)
TCCGTCTTTTCGACGGAAGGCGTGTCATGATTCAAGCGCTGGGCTCGCATTCAATTGTTGGAACCGGGCGACGAGTTCTCCTGTCGCTTTCAGTTGGTTCCGAAGGACGTACGGTGTCGCGTTCGTCTGGATTTGATGTCCATCTTTTGTGAGGACGAGGCCGTTCGGCTCCTCCTCGATGTTCAGTATGTCTCGAATATGGGACCAGGCATACCATTCACAATCGTCTCGCTTCGGAGACTTCGTCGGGAAGAAGACGAGTCCGGTTGTCGGTTCGATCACGACAGGGACTTTCCCTTTTACGCCGGCGACGCGTTTGGCGATGAAGATTCGTTCCTCGATCGAGCTGTTGTACTGGCGGCAAGAAAGTTGCAACAACTGGTACGGCCGGAGCGGGGTTGAAATCTCGGTGCCATCCTCGAGAATGATCCGTGACTGCTTCATAATGTCAAAGCAAGGGAGAATCGCCACGGTTCGCTTTGTGATGCGATATTTTTCCTCAGAATAGTAGGAGCGCATACGCTGCACCATCCTCCTCGTATTAGATTTTCAGGATCGGCTAAATGACAAACGGCACAAACCTAAATCATCCCTTCAATGATATATCACAAAAAATGTAAATTCAACAAGACAATATGAAAAGTAGGGAAATAGAATTCCAATGAAAGCCAAATAACGAAACGTTTACAAATATTTGAGAAAGTGTTTGTCACGCTTACAAGAAGGTGGTAAGATTAGCCGTAGAGGACAACCCTCTGTATTCTCCAATGGTGAAAGGAATGGATTTACACATGGTAGGTAAAGTAAAATGGTTTAACTCAGAAAAAGGTTTTGGATTCATCGAAGTAGAAGGCGGCAAAGACGTGTTCGTACACTTCTCAGCAATCCAATCTGAAGGCTACAAATCACTTGACGAAGGTCAAGACGTAGAGTTTGAAATCGTTGATGGCGAGCGTGGCCCACAAGCGGCTAACGTTGTAAAATTATAATTTCAAACCGTGAAGCCGGCTCCCTCGGGAGTCGG
>NZ_JAPEHX010000128.1:0-1019 GCF_028823655.1 Exiguobacterium sp. B2(2022)
TCTCATAGAGAACCGACTTGATCAAACAGGATTATGCTTGGTTGCTAGAACCAAACTCACGCATTTTGCCAGTTACGACGTTGTAGATCGCTTCGATCCCAGGTCCGATAACTTTACGTGGGTCATATACTTTCGAGTCAGCGTCAAGCTTCTCACGTACCGCACGAGTCCACTCTTGTTGGCACTCAGTGTTAACGTTGATTTTACTGTGTCCGAGCTCGATTGCTTTTTTAACTTGGTGCTCAGGAATACCTGATCCGCCGTGAAGAACGAGTGGAGTTTGTGTCGCTTTCGCGATTTCTTCCATCTCTTTGAAGCCAAGCTTCGGCTCACCTTGGTATGGTCCGTGTACAGAACCGAGTGCTGCAGCAAGTGCATCTACTTTCGCTTCTTTAACTACACGTACACACTCTTCGAGGTCAGCGTATTGTACGCCACCGATGACGCCGTCTTCTTCGCCGCCAACTGTACCGACTTCTGCCTCAACAGAAGCGCCTTTAGCGTGCGCGTACTCGACAACTTGTTTCGTCATTTCGACATTTTCGTCGATCGGGTGGTGTGAACCGTCGATCATGACTGATGTGAATCCAGCGTCGATCGCTGCTTTACACTTGTCGAATGAAGAACCGTGGTCAAGGTGGATTGCAACTGGAACAGTGATGTTGTAGTCGTGCATGAGACCTTCAACCATTTTGACAACTGTTGTGAAGCCACCCATGTACTTCGCTGCACCTTCTGATACACCGAGGATTACTGGTGATTTCTCGTCTTCCGCAGCGCGAAGAATCGCTTGCGTCCACTCGAGGTTGTTGATGTTGAATTGGCCGACTGCATACTTGCCTTCGAATGCTTTGTTAAGCATTTCTGTCATTGATACTAATGGCATAATGACATCCTCCTGTCTGTTCGCTATTATACACGTTTGGGAAAAGTTCCCCCGTGCAATTCGTTCCCATTATAACACACCGTAAAACATGTGCCTATGCTATTCGGGCATAGAAATGGCTTAGCGCAAGCGT
>NZ_JAPEHX010000129.1:0-1019 GCF_028823655.1 Exiguobacterium sp. B2(2022)
AAATATTCGCTTGAAGAAGTGAACGCTCCAAATGGATACGTTCATTTCAACAAAGCAAAAACGGTTGAAGTATCCGGTAAAAAAGAAGATGAAGAATTCGAATCGATCATCGTGACCAATCAAAAGGTTCGTCAAGACGTCACGTTGACGAAGTACTCAGATACGACGGAAGGGGACGTGCTGCAAGGCGCGACATTCGCACTTTACAAGCGAGCCGTCGCACCAGAGCTAGAAGACACGTTGATCTTGACGAAACAAACGAATGAATCAGGTACGCTTTCTGTCGAAAACTTGCTTCCGGGAGATTATTATTTCCTTGAAACGATTGCGCCAGGAAATCATTTGCTTGATGACAAAACGGAGCATGGATTCGAAATCAAGGAAAACCAGTTGCAACCGACGCTCGTGAGTGTCACGAACCAACCGTTCAAATCCATCGAACTGAAGAAAGTCGACTGGAAAGGTTCGCCGATCACATTGGACGACGACAAGAAGGTTGCAGAGTTCGACCTCATTATCGTGAAGGATGGAGAGGAGACGGTTCTTCGGAAAGGCTTGAAGGTTGGATTGAATGAGACATTGCTCATTGAAGACCTTGACCTCGGTGAATATAAACTCGTCGAAACAAAAGCACCAGATGGTTATATTCTCCCAGAAAATCGTGAAGCCGGAACATCATTCACTATCACGCTCGAGAGTCCGAAACGTCAGCAAGTCATCGTGGAAAACGAAACGATGAAGACGGTTCAACTGGTTAAAGTGGATCAAGATGACAAGACAAAAGTTCTTGAAGGGGCGAAATTTGAGCTCTTGAATGACAAACAAGAAGTCATTCGTGAAAATATCGTGACCGGTGAAGATGGAACGGTCACAGTAGACCGTCTTGATATCGGGACGTACTACTTCAGAGAAGTAGAGGCACCTATTGGGTATATTCAAGACGCTACACCACAATCGTTTGTCGTAAATTACGGGGATGATGGCGTGAAGTCGGTCACCGTGACGAACGAGCAACAAAA
>NZ_JAPEHX010000012.1:0-48654 GCF_028823655.1 Exiguobacterium sp. B2(2022)
ACGACCGTGTCGCACTATTCGTTCATCGAGATGATGCGGCAAAGGCAAGAGAACTCTTAAAATAAGAAGAAGGCCAAATCCAATATTTGGCCTTCTTCTTATTTATGTACTTGTCGTTCAGAGCAATAGTAGGCAATTTGTTTAACGAGCGGTTCTGTCAACGTCTCAAGATTTGTTTTGCTGATGACCTGATTGACGAATGCGAAAGAGTCACCACAATTTGCCTTGACCCGCTTAAGCTTCAACTGTTCCGTCTCGGGGAAGATCAAGAAAGAATAGACCGGAATCGCTTGCCCACACTCCTTTTTCAACCGTGCCCGCACTTGTTTCGTCATTCGCTCTAGCTCTGTGAGAGGATGTGGGTAGATATGCTTCCATCCCATAGACGTCTCCGTCCGACACTCGCGATTCGTTAAATGGACAGGGGCTGGAGTTCGATTCAATTGAATCAAGAATACACCTTTCGGCCCGACGAGCACGTAATGAACGAGGTCCTCGCCAAATTCGACTTGTTCAATCATCATCCAATCAAATCGACAGGTGTGCCTGATGTTTTCGACGAGATGATCTGTATAGCTTGTCGGTGCTTTCATCACTTCTTCTTTCGTTCGAAACAGCTTCCTTGTTTGTTGTTTAACGGGTTGTTTCTCCGTAGCCGTTAACACTTGCAACATTCACTCCACCCCCTATTCCTTATTCGCTTGGCCCCACTTGCTTTCCGAAGACTGCTTTTTCAAGATTTGAAATACGACGCAACATATCATAGTTCGACGCAACGGGTTGCGCTGGTTTTGTAGGTTCTGCCACTGGTGCCGATTCGCGACGCAATGAATCATTTTCTTTCTGAAGCCGTTCGATTTCTTTCGCCATCTTTTCATAATCGCGGATGACGACATCTAAAAATTGATCGACTTCTTCTTGCGAGTAGCCTCGTAATGCCGTTTTAAATTCTTGTTTATAAATTGCCTCTGCCGTTAATTCGGTTTGCATTGTATCACTCCCATTGTTGTTCCCATTGTTTTTCTTCCTCAATGACACGTAAATCTTCCTGTGTGATGAGAAAGACCTCCATATTCGGCTTTCGCCGAGCCCCTTCGACTAGAAAACGGGGACTTCCCTCCGTTTCTTCGTCATACAAGGTAATCAATCCTTCTGCTTTATCTAAAAAGAATGCAGTTTTTGCGCGTAATTGACTCGGATCCTCATATGGACGTTGCGTCAACGGTTCAAAGAAATCTGCTTCGAGTTGAAGTTGAACAAACAATTCTTGTTCGAACGGTTTATAGCGTTCGTCCATATTTAAGAACGGAGGAAATACCGCAATTTTAATCGGATATGTTTCTCTTAACTCTAACAATACTTGTCCGGCCCATAATTCACAACCGTTCGTTCCACTAAAGATGAACCATTCAGCACCTAATTCAATGACTTCCAGGATTTTTTTTCGGTAAGCTTCTTGAATGATGTCGATTCCCGGATGGTCCGCTTTGAAAATCCCAAGTTCATGGGGACGATATCCTGTGACGGCTACAACTTTCATGATCGCTTCCTTTCTAGACGGGCAAGCCGATGTTCGAGCTCTGCCTTCTCGCGATTAACGGTTTGACGCAAAACGGTGCGCTTTTGCTCGAGCAGTTCAATCGCACGTTCCGTGTAATCAATCGCAAGTGCGACGTCCTTCTGCTTATGCTCTGCGTACTTGGCGAGCTCCACGTACCCTTCAGTCGTATGCAACGATTCAAAGAGCGGGATTGCTTGCTCCATACGACCTGTTCGTTTCAATAAGAGCGCTTGCCGCATGACCGCTCGCTTCGAAGGGTCAGATAGCTGTTCGAATTCTTTAAGCGCCTGCTCCTGCTCCCCTAGGTCATGCAACCAATGCGCACGCTCTTCTCCGAAATCGGTCTCAGGAGTCATGACGAGTTGACTGAGTCGCGTGTAAAGAGAGACGAGGCTCAAACAATCCGCATGATGGTGCTCAAGGACCGGCATGAGAATCTCAGGGTTGCGCTCTTTGACGTACTGAAAATAATGCATCGGAGCTAAAAATCCAGGTAGATCGTCCGTCCGTCCATGACCGAAATACGTTTCGACCGCTTTGAGCGACACCGATTCTAACCTCGGTTTCAACAACCGTCTTGCCGCATGCAATAGATCGACATGACCGACGGAAGGCAATGCTTTTACCCGTGATTTGACAAACGTATGTCTTGTTTTGATTTGTGGCCAGTCAAAAGACTTTCCATTATAGGTGACGAACCGTACCTCATCCCCGATGTCCTGTAGAAAATGATAGTAAAAAGCAGTCTCAAAGGCAGGATGAGGCAAGACATACTGAATCATTTCAAGCTGTTCCGCACGAATCCGTGCAAATCCGATCAAGAAAATCGACGTCCCGGACCCACGTAATCCGGTCGTCTCTGTATCCATAAACAAGACTTGATCCGGTTTTAAGTCGACCGCGAAAAACGGATGTTCCGTTTTCTGCATCATTCGTCTGGCGTCTCCGAACGCATAGTCGTGATAAATCTCATCAAGCGGATAGGTGTTTCGGATTCGTACACACCATTCTCCTTCGAACGTTAAAATTTCCCCACCTTGTTCAGTCCATTTCTGTTGTTCCACTTCATCAGGTGAGGTAACGCGCGGGCGTTCGACAGGTTCTTTCGTTTTAATCAATCTTGATAATTTTGCTTTCATAACGATCCTTTCAAAGCTTGTAACTGACGGATGACTTGATGCTTGAAGTCTCCATATCCAATCATACCGACACAGCGAGGGCATCCACTCTCACAAGGACAATCCGATACCGTCCGCTCTGCTGCCTCGAGCACCATGTCTGCATCTTTATAGAGCGCCTCACTGAGACCGATGCCACCAGGATAACGGTCATATAAATAAACGGTCGGTTTATTCGTATGAGTCGACTTCATTTGAATGGTTGTAAATAAATCGAGCGTATCACACATGAGATAGAGTGGGGCAAGCCGTCTGAATAAGTCACTGACCGCTTCGAGTTGATCTTCAAGATCTGCCTCCGAATAAGCAAAACGTTCATCTAATGTGAACCATGTCGCCGTCGTATGCAGTTCTCGCTCCGGAAGATGAATCGGGCCTGACCCAATATTCTCATGCGTCCCAAATTTGATTTTTTTGAAGAGCGTGGCCATCGCAATGACCGACACTTCGCCAAACGTTTTTGCACCATCCGTTTTGTTCTCTTCGAGCACTTTTAATTCTACTGCCAGATTCGCATCCGTATAGTAGTCGACATCGACACGACGGACGAACGCCTTCTTCTCTTCAAAGTCTAATTTTTCGACCTGATACTGTTCAGCTCCGTGTAAATAAATTGCTTCATCGTGTAACAAAGTCATCGCGCTGAACGTATCCATTTCACCGATCACTTGATGCTTCGCAGTTTGGTCGACGATGACGACATTCTCTTGGTCGCTCGTGCGAAGGGAGATATCGTGTGCCGGGAATGAATCGGTCATCCAATAGTATTTATTCGCTCGTTCGTGTAGCACTTGTGCGTCTGTTAGGAAATCTAAAATATCCTCTGTGTCGACCGTTCCGAAACGCTCTCCTTTTTGAAACGGTAGTTCAAATGCGGCACACTTCATGTGGTCGACTAAAATGATCAAGTTGTTCGGGTCAAGACGAGCCGCTTCCGGCGAACGGTCTAAAATCATTTCAGGCTGTTCGACGACGAGTTGATCAAGAGAGGAAGACGATGCGACGAATACGACGAGTGATTCAGAATGACGACGACCTGCACGACCCGCCTGTTGCCAGAGTGAGGCGACGGTTCCAGGATAGCCATTGAGGACACATGCTTGCAATTGACCGATATCCACACCGAGTTCTAACGCGTTCGTCGATACGACTGCTTTGATTTCGCCATTTCGTAAGCGCCGTTCAATCTCGCGACGTTCAGACGGAAGATAACCTCCTCGATAACCGACGATTGACTTTGGTCCGAGTTCTCGTCGTGTCAGTTCTTGTAAATACGTCAGAAGCACCTCGACTCGGACACGTGAACGTGCGAAGACGATGGTCTGGATGTTCGCTTCCACGAGCTTCGACGCGATTCGTTTCGTCTCAAGCGTTGCACTTCTTCGGATTCCGAGCGCCTCATTGACGACAGGAGGATTGTAGAAGACGAGGTGTTTCTTCCCTTGTGGCGCCCCGTTCCGGTCAATCAACACGACTTCTTCTTCCGTCAATAACTCGGCGAGTTCTCGCGGGTTGGCAATCGTCGCAGAAGTCATAATCCATTTTGGGTGACTCCCATAATAGGCACAAATTCGTTTCAAGCGACGAAATACGTTGGCCACGTGACTGCCAAACACGCCACGATACGTGTGCAGCTCATCGACGACGATGTATTCTAAGTTTTCAAATAGACGAATCCATTTCGTATGGTGCGGTAAAATACCGGAATGTAACATATCCGGATTGGTGATGACGATATTCCCCGCATCCCTGACTTTCGTTCGGGCAGCGGGAGACGTATCCCCATCATACGTGAAGCATCGTAAATTCCCTTCAAGTGCCTCGACCATCTCCATCAAGTCACTATTTTGGTCCTGGGCGAGCGCTTTTGTCGGGTATAGATAAAGTGCACGTGCTGTCGGTTTTTCAATCATTTTTGAAAGTACCGGCAAGTTATAGCACAATGTTTTCCCTGATGCGGTAGGGGTCACAATGACGGTCGAATGACCGCCAGCCGTTTGTTTCACAGCCTCAGCTTGGTGCGTATACAGTTGCTCAATTCCCCGATTTTTCAACACGTTCGTCAACTGTTCCGGTACTTGCTCTGGAATGGGTGCATATTGTGCCGGACGTGCATCGACTGTATGCCAGTGACGAACGTTTTTGGCAAAGCTCGGGTCTTCTTTTAATTCTTGAATCATCTCTTCGACGGAGCGTGATTTTCGCATCAGTTCACCTTCTTTTTTATGAGTTCGAAGGTGCAAGTTCGACTACGGTTTGTCGGATCGATTGAATCCGTTCATCTCGTATCATTCTCGATACAGCGGGCATTTTTAAAATGGTCATGTGTTGAAACGTATCAGCCACATGTGCATTCTCTTCTTCGAGGCGGATGAGCGCGTCTGAAAATAGACGTTGTGTCGATCGACCGAATAAGACAATGGTATGTAGCTTCGTACATTTCGAATGAACCGCTAATAGATGTTTGGCGTAGCGTTGCACCGTTTTATAATAATCTTCGTCTGTCGATAACTGTTGACGGTTGCCACGAAGTAAGTCCGGATAGTAGGATTCTTCACCCGTGAACATCGTTTCGACTCCGATTCGTTTTAAGTAAGAATGTCCAATCGCTTCAGCGACGGTTTGATCTTGGATGAGACGTCCGAGTGGAATCGACTCTTTTAATAACAGATGGGAAAGCTTTAATCCGAGATGTCCACTGAGCGGTACGCCGAAATCGTCGTCTTGCAGTCGATCCATAACAAATAACACTTTCATCTTTCGCTTTAAAGAGAGTTGAACCATGTGTCACCATCCTGTTCCCTTTCTTTTCATTATAACAAAGTCATACGAAAAACAGGGCGCACAATGTCGCCCTGCCTTCCTTAGTTATTTCCGTTATTCGAATTGCCGTTCCCACGTTCCGTGGCTGGCGATTCATTATTCGATTGACCTTCTAGCGGAGCACCTGGATCTTCTCCATCCGTCGGTTGGTCTGTTCCTTCATCCGTACCTTCATCGGTCGCTGGCTCATCAGGATTTTGTTCCTCAGTGGTATCTTCATCGTTTTCGTTGCCGTTTCCGTTACCATTGTTACTATTGTTCCCGTTACCGTTGTTCTCGTCCGATGGGTTGTCTTCGTTATTCTCTTCGTCAGAAGGACTTTCTTCTTCCTCATCCTTCGGTTCTTCTTTTGGTTCAATGGAGTAACTTGCTTGTGCTGGGGCAGATTGCTGTTCACCCGTCAATGGGTTTGTCGCCTTGGCGACGATGGTGAACGTTGTGTCCCCTTCAGCCAAGTTCGAAATATCAATACTCGTCTCTCCCGTCGTACCGACGACTTGTTCACCGCCTTCGGCTGACTGTTGCGTCACGGTGAATGAGATGTCTGAGTAACCATCTGCTTGTGCGCCATCAAAATCGTATGACCATGAGACAGAACCGGCTTGTGAACTTTCGTCATAATTGACGCTTGCACCCGTTGGAGCAGTCAATTTCTCAGGTTGAAGGTCTTTTGGCTTCGTCCCTTTGACATAAAGTTCATTCCCGAGTGATAAGACAGAGTCTGGACGTTGGAAGCGGTCTGGTTGACCTGAAACATTCGCTGCCTCTAGCATCATATAGTCAAAATAGTATTGGGCATAGTCAGGTTTAAACAGTGCTTCAGTCTCTTCATTTGATACGGATTTACCTGTCCAAACAGAAATTGAATAATCTGTTGAATACCCTGTGAACCATTTATCTTTCGGAATGACTCGTTCAGAACCTTTTACTTCTTCATTCGTTGTCCCTGTTTTTCCTGCGACATCGAAAGAGAATGGGTCAGGTACATACGTTCCGTCAGAGGCACTTACGACATCACGTAGCATATCTGTCAACATGTAGGCCGTATAGTCTTCCATCGCCTGTTTCGCTTTGACTGGCGAGTTGATGCTCGAACCGTCATTGAACTCAATCTTTTGAATCAAATGCGGTTTCGTATACATCCCATTTGTACCGAGCGCCGCATAGGCTGCTGCCATTTGCGTCGTACTCGCCTCTGCTGTACCCAGCGTGTTTGATTCAAGTAATTCATCACCAGCATATACCGGTTCGATTCCAACATTCTTTACAAACGATTCAATCGCCTCTTGACCGTACTCATCCCGAACTTCTTGGAAGGCACGAACTGCCGGCGTGTTCGCTGAAATCTTCAAATATTGACGCATCGTATTTGGTCCACGGAAACCTTGATAATAGTTATTCGGTTTAAATTTCCCTTCAAGTTGTGCATCAAGCAATACTTTTCCGGTCGACCATTGTCCGTTCTCAATTCCCGGACCGTAGTCGAAGAACGGCTTCGCCGTTGATCCAATTTGATACTTCTCGTTTGAATAGTCACGGTACGTCGTATCACCTTGTTTTGCTTGCTGACTATCAACAATCGCGACAATCTCGCCCGTCTTCGTATTCAGTACGGTCGCACCCATTCGGAGCTGTTCCGGGAAATTATCTACCATCGTACCGGTACTATTCGATTTGATTTCACTATTGATTTTCGTGTGCAATTCTTTATTGATTGACGTATATACTTTTAGACCTGTTCCGTAGATGTCTGACTGTTCAAGTCCGAAGTCCTCTTCTAGCTCTTTAAGCACGCGTGAATAAATCGCACGTGTGAACGCCTCTTCTTCCGTCTCTTCACCAGGTGAGATGACGTCTGCGATGGCAACATCAAGCGCTTCGTTATACTGTTCTTCCGAAATGTGGCCGTCTCGCTTCATCGCAGACAAGACTTGTTCTTGGCGATAACGCGTCAACTCTTGGTCACCATTGATTGGATCGTATGCACTTGGACGTTGCGGAAGGCCTGCAAGGATTGCCGCTTCTTGATAATTGACCTCAGAGACCGGCTTGTTGAAGTAGCGCTTCGATGCAGTTTGTACACCGTATCCACCACTACCATAGTAGTTTTTATTTAAATACATCTCTAAAATCTGTTCTTTCGTATACTCACGTTCAAGTTTGAGCGCGAGCCACTGCTCTTGAAGCTTCCGCTTCAACTTCTTGTCTGTTGAAAGAAACGACTGTTTCACCAACTGTTGCGTGATGGTTGACCCACCTTCTGCACCGAAACCGTCAGTCAAGTTGGCTACGACCGCGCCACCGATCCGACGTAAGTCGATTCCGTTGTGCTCATAGAAACGACGGTCCTCAATCGAGACGACCGCTTGTTGCATCACTTCTGAAATATCGTCAATGGAGACGTATTCTCGAATTTGACCGGCTCCTTCGAGCGGTTCACCTTCAGCAGAGATTAGCTGAATCGGATACGTATCGACGAGTTTTTCTTCGTCAAGCTCTGGTGCCGTTGCAATCGCATATACGGTATATGCCCCGAACGCGATGACTGCTGCAATAAATAATAAGAAACCTAATAAAAAGATGCGTTTCCACATCGGTTTTTTACTTTTCGTCTTTGGTTGTTTCCCAGTTTTTTTGCGTTTATTCGTCGTCGAATCTTGTCGACGTGCGACCCTACTTCGCTCCATTCATGGTTCACTCCTTCTATTCAATCGAGCCATTGATCGAGCACCGCCAAATAGTCAATCGACGGCAAGGCTCTCGTCGGAACTTCAATCGCTTCCTCTTCGATAAAACGAAGTGGAATTGACTTGCGTCCCATCAATCGTTGTTCCCACCACTGAACAAGTTGTTCCGTGGTCAATACATATTGCGTATTATAGCGACTAAAGCGGATGATGACAAAACAAATCCCTCCATGGCGTTCGCACTCGCGCATGTGTTCAATCTGGTGCTCGTGAAAGTTGCCGAGCGGAAACGACGTCTTATTATTCGTTTCTTTCGCTTCAAAGTCAATGTACTTGCCGCGATACACCCCATTGTAGTCAGTCGTGGATGCCTGTTTGAAATAGGCTTCCGTCACTTTGGCTGCACTTCGTTTTGGGTAGTCGACTTTGACGATTTGTAACGGTGTCGGTTTCTTATGGATGACGGCTCGTTGATGGATTCGATAAAATTCATTCGTTTCATTCAACAATGTCTCCAAATTCATTCCGCGATTCGCATAGGTTGGAGAATTCGAGGGTTGTTTCGAAATTCCTTCCTCCTTTGGTGTCTTTGTCACTTTTGCTTTTTTACCGTTTGGATAATGGAACAATGTTGTCACCCCATACATACATATTAACAGGTCGCTCCACTCGTTCCTTCCGTCTCAGGTCTGATTGTCGACTTCTGTCGGTCGACACTTGTGTGGATTTACCGCAACACATATCGTACCAAACTCCCGTATGTTAAACTAGTATGTAAGCGATTGTGTATCCAAATTGAAAAGCTCTCGTCACGTAAGACTTGATTGTTTTTCTATGATAATAGCACCTCTTCTGTTTAACCAAGATTGTACATCGATAAACCTAATTGATGTCATTCTGAAAAAAAGTGTGCAATACCTGTGCAATGGACGGCTGGAAATGCCGTCTGGAAATAAAATAGAATGCTTAAAGACGTTACTGTTAAGCCGTTTTGGAGGGATTGGATGGAAAGTGGAAAGAAGTATGTCATGTTCGTCGACGAAACAGGTACACCGAAAGGAAACACGCAGTTCAATTTGACTGGTGTTCTGATGGAGTACAAATATTCAATCGATGCGGATGAGACTGGAATGCCATGTGAATTGAAGCGACGTCTTCACGCGTTCAAGCGAGATGTTTTTAAAACCGAGCAAATCCCGCTTCATTTAAAAGAAATTTTAAAAGCCGAGCATCCTTATGGGAAAGAAGATGGCATCACGATCGACATGTTGCGTGATTTTTGGGACAAGCTACCTGATTTTTTGCGAGGAATCGATTGTACAATCGTCAGTGTTGAAGTCGATAAACAAAAACTACATGACTTTTATTCGACGCCAAAAGATCCGTATGTAGTCGCCTTCGCCCACTTGATGAAGTCGTTCTATGCGTTTTTAGAGGAAACAGAGGCGGTCAGTGCACGCGTCGTCCTCGAATCACGAGATGATTACCAGAACTTACTCATTCAAAAAGCATTTTTTGATATTTTCAACTCGGGCACGGTCCATCTCGATGTCGAAAAGAGTCGTCAAAAAATTAAAGGGTTCATCTTCTCTGAGAAACAGAACACGATGTATCAATCCGGTTTAGAAATCGCTGACCTCGTCTGTCTCCCACTTTCACGTGTCCGTCGAGGTGTGATCGAGGTAAAACCACGGTTCGTCCATTATGGGGACGAGAACCGAATCTTTAAAGCAATCAAGGACAAAATTTACATTCGTAAAGAAAGTCCAGACCAAGATTTCCGCAACTGGGGCTTCAAAAAGGTACCCATCACGAAAAAGCGTCGTGAGTGGAGCGACCATCCTTGGAATCATTAAACAAAAATGCATCGACACACATGTGCCGATGCATTTTTTATGTCGTGACTTTCGCGGACTTCATTCGTTTCTTTCCTTCCCGACACATATGAAGAAGCGGGCACGTCTCACAGGCAGGTCGCTGGGCTTTACAATGATAGCGTCCGAAGAAAATAAATTGATGATGGAGTTGTGACCACTCCTCGCGTGGGAACTTCTTCATCAACGTATCCTCGACTTGACGGACGTTATCTTTCCAGCGGCAAATGCCAAGACGCTTCGACACCCGCTCGACGTGGGTATCCACGGCAAAGGCCGGCTCAAGGAACGCGACCGACAGGACGACGTTGGCCGTTTTACGACCGACACCTGGAAGGGCCTCAAGTGATGCCCGGTCCGACGGCACGATGCCGCCATGCTCGTTCACGATTTTTTCAGAGAGTGCCTTCACGTTCTTCGCTTTGTTCCGATACAATCCAATGCGTTTGATCAACGCCTCAATCTCTGAAACGTCTGCCGCAGCCATCGCTTCGACTGTCGGAAACGCTTCAAACAAGCCCGGTGTCACCTTGTTGACGAGGGCATCCGTCGCCTGGGCGGAGAGGGCCACGGCGACCACTAATTCGAATGGGTTTTGATGCGTCAGTTCGCAATGCGCATCCGGGAACATTTGCCTCATCGTATCAGACACTTCTTGTAACTGGACTTTCGTCAACATCATTTATTCCTCCGTTGATATTCCACGACATCCTCAAGCGTCTCGACTTGATGGTCCTGCCAGACGCGTAAGATTTTATCCATGTATTTGAAGTTTCGAACATTCCGAAGTTTCGCTTCGCGTAACGCGGCCATAATTAGTTCTTCGCTGAAATTATCTTCCGTCATCCATCCGACGATTTGTTCAATCTCGAACGGAGTGATCGTCCCAAATTCTCGTTCGAACGTATGGATGATATTTTCATTCAACGTCTGTTGCGGTACAACTTTCTCTTCTCCTTGCAACGCTTCAAACAGAGGTATTAAGCTGTATCGCTCGCCATTACTCGAAGCGTCAATGGCAATCAATTCTTTCTGCAACAAGCCGAGTAACACAGAGCGCGCCTCATTCTCAGAGACGTTCAACCGTTTTCCTAATTCGCTTGGGAGTGGCATGACGATGCCTTCTCCCGTCATTTCAAGAAGATGGACGATGAGACTGAATTCGACAGGCGATAAGTCGAGTCGTCTAGCGTCAGTGAACAGTTTGCGCGGAATAACGACCGGACTTTGCTCGAATAATTGAATCAATTGATGTGCATCCATGTCGCACTTCCTTTCTAAGACACATCAATCGGGGAGGACATGACGTCTTCCCCGATTAATCGTTAAGGGTGGATTCGGTTTAATAAACGTGGGAATGGAATGGCTTCACGGATATGCTCGATTCCACTGATCCATGCAACCGTACGCTCAAGTCCGAGTCCGAAACCAGAGTGCGGGACCGAACCGTATTGACGAAGTTCGAGATACCAGTCGTATGCATCCGTTTCATCAAGACCTTCTTTGATGATCTCTTCTTTCAAACGATCGTAATCGTCTTCACGTTGTGATCCCCCGATGATTTCTCCATATCCTTCTGGTGCAATCAAGTCTGCACAAAGAACGAGCTCAGGATTCTCAGGGTCCACTTTCATGTAGAACGGTTTGATTTCTTTTGGCCAGTGCGTGATGAAGACTGGCTGGTCGTGTGCGTTAGCAATCGCCGTCTCATGCGGTGCACCGAAATCGTCGCCGTATTCGATATCGTCGAATCCTTCTGATTTCAAGAATTTGATTGCATCTTCATAACGGACACGTGGGAAAGGTGCTTTCACTTGTGCCAACTTCTCAAGGTCACGTCCAAGGAATTCAAGTTCATCCTTACAGTTCTCAAGCGCGGATTGTGCGATGTATGAGACGTATTGCTCTTGAATCTCAAGGTTCATGTCGTGATCGAAGAACGCCATCTCTGGCTCGATCATCCAGAACTCAATCAAGTGACGACGTGTTTTTGATTTCTCTGCACGGAAAGTCGGTCCGAACGAGAAGACTTTACCGAGTGCCATTGCAGCGGCTTCCATATACAATTGGCCCGTCTGTGAGAGGTAAGCGGATTGACCGAAGTAATCTGTCTCAAACAACTCTGTCGTGCCTTCTGGTGCACTGCTCGTAAGGATTGGTGGATCGATTTTGACGAATCCTTCTTTATTAAAGAATTCATACGTCGCACGAATGATTTCGTTACGCACTTTCATGATTGCGTGTTGGCGACGTGAACGGAGCCATAAGTGACGGTTATCCATCAAGAATTCCGTTCCATGTTCTTTCGGTGTGATTGGGTAATCCACTGACTCTGCAATCACTTCTACATCTGTCACTTCTAATTCAAACCCGAGTGGCGTACGTCCACCATCCGACTTGACGTTACCTGTCACCCAGACAGAAGTCTCTTGTGTCACACCTTTAGCAAGAGTGAACAATTCTTCAGAGACGTCAGCCTTCACGACGACCGCTTGTGCAAATCCGCTACCGTCACGTAGTTGAAGGAAGGCAATCTTCCCGCTAGAACGTTTGTTGGCAATCCAAGCTCCGACGCGGACCGTCTGTCCTTCGTAGTCTTTAAATTGGTTAATCGAAATTGTTGTCATGTTCATTTCCATCCTTTCGCTTATCGAGCACGCTTCGTAATGAAGTCTTCTACTCGATCGAGCGCTTCTAATACGCGTTTTAATTCTGTTGCATATGATAATCGTACGTAGTCTTCCTGTCCAAAACCAGAACCTGGAACAAGTGCCACGTTTGCCTCTTCAAGTACTGCCTCGCACCAAGCATCGACTGTGTTGTATCCACTCTCAGTCGCGGCAACTTTCGCATTGGCATATAAGTAAAATGCACCTTGTGGCTTCAAGCAAGTGATTCCTGGAATTTGTTCGAGACGGTTGTAAACGATGTCGAGTCGCTCTTCGAATGACTGACGCATCATCTCTACATCATCCTGTGGTCCATTGTATGCCTCAACCGCTGCCGCCTGAGCGACAGATGTCGGGTTTGATGTGGAGTGAGACGCTAAGTTTGTCATCGCGCTGATGATTGTCGCATCACCAACGGCATATCCGATACGCCACCCTGTCATCGCATGAGATTTTGAGACACCGTTGATGATGATCGTACGTTCACGCATATTCGGTAATGTCGCAATCGATACGAATGTTGCGTCACCGTAAATCAACTTCTCATAAATTTCATCGCTCACGACGAGAAGATTATGTCGAAGAACGACATCGGCGAGTGCCTGTAACTCTTCTTTCGTGTAAATCATTCCTGTCGGGTTTGAAGGGCTGTTCAATATGACTGCCTTCGTACGATCTGTAATTGCACGTTCGAGCAGTTCAGGTGTCAATTTGAAGGATGTGTCTTCATTTGTATCGACATATACAGGTTCACCGTCAGCGAGTTTGATTTGTTCTGGATAACTGACCCAGTAAGGTGTCGGGACGATGACTTCGTCACCTTCATCTAAAATCGCTTGGAACAATGCGTAAAGCGCATGCTTTGCACCCGAAGCGACCATGACTTCATTCCGCTCAAACGTCAGCTGGCTGTCCCGTTTCGTTTTTTCAATGATGGCGTCCTTCAACGCGACCGTTCCGCCCGAAGGTGTATATTTCGTATCGCCATCACGAGCCGCTTGACACGCAGCATCGATGATTCGTTCCGGTGTATTGAAATCAGGCTCACCTGCGCCGAGTCCAATGACATCTTTGCCCGAAGCCTTGAGCGCCTTTGCTTTAGCTGTAATCGCTAATGTTGTCGACGGCGTGAGTTGTTTCACTCGTTTCGCTAATAGATGTTCCATCATTATCCCCCTCTAATTCGTCACATTTGATCGGTCAATTGGACGCGTCGAATAAACTCTCCAGTCTGTAACGTGTAATACGAATACGTATAAGATGCGTCTGCCTTTGTGACCACTTCGACGAGCGCTCTCTCGTCGAATCCGTACTTACAACTGATGAGTTGTCCGCCTGTATCTTGGACAGAACGAGCGCAGACATCATTCGCATTCACTTCACCAATTTCACGTTGTTCAATTTCGAACTCGTCATCGAGTGGAACGAACCAAATCGAGTCTCCGTCCTCTTCCTGAAAAACGACGTATGCCTCTGTCCCATTGAACAGCTCTCCTTGTCCCACTTGAACGTCTGGCGATTCCTCGTTCAATCGAATCAAGGCTTCCTCGATGAGTTGTTCCTTTTGATTTTCTGTGTGTCCAATCGTGAATCGATACATCACGCTAAAGACAAGGACGACACCGAGCAGTGCCGCCAGTAACGAGACGATCCATTTTGTTTTTCTGGTCATTCTGTACGATAGATGGTGAAGACCATCTCTTCCTTCTTCGGATCATTCACTTTCTTTTCAAGCGAAAGGCCGAACATCAAATCTTGACTTTTTAACGTCCGATTCAATAAATCGACAATCTTATAAACGTCCGCCGTCGGTTCGATGCGCACACTCGCAAGCGTCTCAATATTCGAATTCATGTTGACTCCTCCTCCAAAACCTATACGTATCATTATAAAACGATAACATCATGATGCCTAGCGTTATCTATCATTTCTTGTCACAGAGTTTTCCTTTTCATCTAAGAACAATTCTAACTCGGATAAGGATGTCTCTAGCGTCCCTTCAATCCGCTCCACCTTCGGTAAGCTATTGATGAATTGTTTCCCGTAACGAGTCGTCTCGACACGGCGATCGAACACAAAAATCGCACCATAATCCGATTTCGATCGAATCAATCGACCGACACCTTGTTTGAAACGAATGACTGCTTGAGGAAGCGAAAGCTCGAAGAATGGGGATTTCCCCATCGATTCAATTTTTTCCGAACGGGCTTGCATGATTGGTTGATCAGGCGGCGCGAACGGAAGACGTACGATGACGAGGCACGTCAACGCCTCACCTGGAATATCGACACCTTCCCAAAAGCTGGCCGTCCCGAATAAAATCGACTGTTCCATCCGCTTGAACTGTTTCGTCAATCGGCTTCGCGATCCCCCACTGACCCCTTGAGCAAGTAGCGTATAAGAAGGGTCGAGATGATCTTTTACTTGTTCGTAAGTGAGACGTAACAATTCATTCGAGGTGAAGAGGACGAGCATTCGCCCTTTTGTCACGTTTGCAATTTGAACAATCGATTGAGCGGTCTGATCAACGAACTGAGGAAGCGGCACATCATTGATCAACGGGAAGTCTGACGGAACAAACAGTTTTGCCTGTTCCTTAAAGTTGAACGGTGAAGGCAATACGACTCGTCTGACCGGTTCTCCTTCAAGTCCGAGTCGTCGCTCCATAAAACTAAACTTGCCCGAGACTGTCATCGTCGCTGACGTCAAAATCGTCGGTCTCTTCTTAAATAATCGTTCGTGCAGCAACGGACCGATTTCAACCGGTTGCGTGTAGACCGATGTCAATTTACGGTTGCCTAAATTCAACTCGACCCAACTGACCGCATCATCATTGCGTGTCAACATCGTCTCATAAATGACACTTTCGAGCTCACGGACGTCGCTAATCAATGTTTTCAAATCACTCAAAAGTGCGCGTTGTTTGAACGTCATGTGTTCTTTACGCTCATCGAGCAGTCGATGGAGATGTCTGAGTGACGTCCTTAATGTACGTAACTTGTCCTCTAATCGATTCGCCACTTCACGAATCGGTCTGAATGATGCGCCTTCTCGCTCGAATCGAACAGTTTGTCGAGGTTCTTTTTTCTTTCCTAGAGACTGTAGTGCCGTCAAGAGGTCTTCGAGCTCTTCTTCGACCCGTGCGAGCGCAGAATCAATCTGTTGACTGAACGCTTCTGCCTCTTCTGTCACAGACGTCAAATCGGCTAGCTGAATGATCCGAGAATGAAACTTCCCGTCCGCACCGTATCCGAACCATTTGAACAACCGATCAAATTGGATGGCATCAAACGTCACACCGAAATGGTGAGAGGCCACTTCTTCGACTTGATGTGCCTCGTCTAAGACGAGCGGTGTATCGGTCGGTAAGATGCCTGCCTGATGTTGCAAATCAGAGAATAAGAGCGCGTGATTCGTGACAATCAAATCTGCTTCTTTCGAACGGAGGACTGCTTTTGTGAAAAAGTCTCGGCTATACCAAGGGTCGAACCGTCCGAATTCACTTGAAGCATCAGCTTGAATCAACCGTTTAAAAGAAGCTGGACCTTGTGTCGCAGATCCTGGGAATGAGAGTTCTTCCAAATCCCCCGTCTCTGTTTCGGTTAACCAGACGAGTACCATCGCTTTACACATCGAAACCAACAATCCATCATTCGATTCATCGAGCACCATCTCGAATTTACGTAAATCGATATAGTTCCGTCTTCCTTTCAACAAGGTAAATTCAATTTCCGGAAAGATTTGTCGAAGTACCGGCAAATCCCGGTTCAGGAGCTGTTCCTGCAATTGAATCGTATGCGTACTGATCACGACAGGACGTTTCGTCTCAAGTGCATGATGAGCACTCGGGATTAAGTACGCCAACGTCTTCCCTGTTCCCGTCCCTGCTTCGACTAACAACGTTTCCTCGTCGTCTAATGCTTTATAAACGTGACGCATCATTTCAAATTGACTTTGTCTCGGCTCAAATTGATCAAAGATTGACGGGAGCGTTTCTTCGATCGTGCGAAGGAGAAACGGTTCAAAGGGTTCTCGTTCTTCTGCCGGAACGAACGTATCGCTTGGACGGTGTAACGCAATCTTCCGATGAATATCAAAACTCGTTTCGTCGTCTGGTCGAATCCCAACCTCGAGGATGATTTCATCGAGCAACGGCTCGACATGACTCGTCCACGATTCAGACAAATCGCGAAGTCGTTTCAATGTCACGACAGGTAAATCGCGCAAGCGCTCGAGCATTCGGATAAACAGCTCGGCCGTTGCTTCCGCATCACTAAGTGCGCGGTGTGCGTCTGTATGTACGAGGTCGAATGTCTCAGATAACGCTTCTAGGGCATGACTCTCAAGTGTCGGGTAGAGGATGCGAGCGAGTTCAACCGTATCAATGGCCCTCCCCTGAAACGAAAGATAGCCCGCTTGTTCAAGGCTCTCGTTTAAAAAAGTTAAATCAAATGCGACGTTATGCGCGACAAACACCCGTCCATCTAGCATTTTCCAAATGTCGGGAATCACTTCTTCAAATGTTGGTGCATCACTTACGTCATCATCGCTAATCGTTGTTAATTGCGTAATAAAAGGTGGGATTGGTCGACCCGGTCGAATCAAGGTGCTGTAGCGCTCGATCACTTCACCATCTTGTACAACGACCGCCGCAAACTCAATCAGTTCATCACCGGACTTTACGGAATGACCCGTTGTCTCTATATCCACAATCACATACGTGTCCATAACATCCATCCCATCTTAGGCACGCTCGTGCTTTCTGTCTGTCTCATCTTACCATAGAACGAACGACGAAAAAACGAGGATGTCTTTGTCGACACCCCCGAATGTTTTATAAAATCGTGTGAGCGATTTCTTCATAAAGAAGTTGATCGACCTCATTTTGCTCGTTCAATACGGCTACTTTTGGACGATGCGTTTTCGCTTCTTCTGCAGTCATTTGACCGTACGCCATGATGATGACAACATCACCAACCTGGAAATGTCTTGCTGCCGCACCGTTTAAACAAATCACACCAGAACCACGTTCGCCTTTGATGACATACGTCTCGATACGAGCGCCATTGTGGTTGTTCGTGATGTGCACATGTTCATTTTCCATGATGCCTACTGCATCCATCAAGTCCTCATCGATTGTAATCGAACCGACGTAGTGTAAGTTTGCTTCTGTCACCGTTGCTTTATGAAGCTTCGCGTGCATAAATGTACGAATCATTGGATTCATCCCTTCTTCCAAATCACATTATCAATCAATCGGGCTCGCTCAAACTGAACGGCCACCGCCATCAATATTTCATTCGAATCGCTTGAAGCGTCAGCAAGCGTCGGGTAGTCAACGAGTTCGACATAGTCGATTTGACTGTTCGGGATCTCGTGTAATCGTTCGGTCAGTCGTTGTTTCACTTCTTCAAGATCATGACCTGCTTCAAGTGTTTCTCTCGCCGTCGTCAAAGCTTTAAAGATTTGACTCGCATCTTCTTTTTCAACGTCTGACAAATATACGTTCCGAGAAGACTTGGCTAGTCCTGTCTCCTCACGAATAATCGGGCAGCGTCGAATCTCGACCGGGACAAAATAGTCTCGGACGTACCCTTCGATGAGTGCTACTTGCTGGGCATCTTTCAGACCGAAATAAGCACGTGTCGGTTGAACAAGGTTAAATAATTTCGAAACGATTGTCAACACACCATCAAAATGGCCGGGTCGACTCGCCCCACATAATACATCTGCCCCTTGGCGCACAGTAACGCGCGCCATATCAAGCGGGTACATCGTCTCCGTCGTCGGATAGAAGAGAAGGTCGACACCGGCTTCTCGTGCCAATTTTTCATCTCGTTCGAAGTCACGAGGGTATCGGTCGAGGTCTTCGTTCGGACCGAACTGAGTCGGATTGACGAAAATACTCATGACAACGACGTCATTCTCACGTCGTGCGTTCTCGACGAGACTCATATGTCCTTCATGCAAATATCCCATCGTTGGCACAAAACCAATCGTTTGATCCGCTGGCAACGTGTGACGTAACTCTTCAACTGTTGATACGATTTTCATCATTTTCCTCCGTACAGCGAGTCGAGCAATGACTCATCCATTGTGAACGTGTGACGTTCAAGCGGGAATTGCCCAGCTTTCGTCTCTTCCACATAAGAGCGGATGGCATCTGTCGCCACTTCATTCACGTCGGCATATGCCCGAACGAATTTCGGTAAGCGGTCCACGCCATATTTCAACACGTCATGGTAGACGAGTACTTGTCCGTCGACTTCTGCCCCGGCACCGATTCCGATGACTGGAATCGTCAACTCTTCTGCGATTCGTTTCGCCAACTGATGCGGTACACACTCAAGGACGAGCATCTTCGCACCGGCGCGTTCGGCAGCCAAGCTATCTTGAAGCAGTGCCTCTGCCGCCTCAAGGGATTTCCCTTGTACTTTATACCCTTCTAGTACACCGACTGATTGCGGGGTCAACCCTAGATGGGCAACACAAGGCATTCCTACTTGAGTGAGTCGTTCAATCGTCTGAAGGACTTCACCCGCGCCTTCTAGTTTGATCGCATCCGCATGTCCTTCTTGGAAGAGACGGGACGCAGCCTGAAGTGTTCGGTCAAAATCACCATGGTATGTCGCAAATGGCATATCCACCACGACGAATGTGTTTTTCGCTCCACGGCGTACTGCCTTCGAATGGTGAAGCATGTCTTCTGTCGTCACCGGGATTGTCGAGTCATACCCGAGAACGACCATCCCAAGAGAATCGCCGACCAAAATCAAATCGACCCCAGCCGCTTCGGCGAGTTTGGCTGACGGGTAATCATACGCCGTCAACATGACGAGCTTTTCCTGCTCGTTCATTTTTTTCAATAACGAAGTCATCGTGTGCATCTGTTTCTCCTCCTAAACGTGGAGACAGGAAAGAATAAACGCCTTCTTACACGGTTGGCAAGAAGGCGCACGAAAAACAATTTCATGGTTTTCATGAGTAGTGTCCTTCTGTCCCTGTCAAAATGATCAAGGCAGACAACTGATTGTGACAGTCTGCAAGCGCGGTACACTTCAATAACTGATAGCGTCCGACACATTAAGTATAGTCGATGGTCTCGCTTTCATCAATCATTCCACACTGCAATCTCAGCAGAGTAGACCGATTCAACTTTTCCTTCTTCTTCAAGAAGCAATGCACCCTCTTCTGATATCCCTCGCATGACCCCTGTACGAGAAGTACGAGAAGCGTTCAACGTGACTTTTTCATTCAAGTAGGCGGCATGTTGCATCCAATTGATCCGGATTGGATCAAAACCACTTTCGAGGAATCGGTCATATTCGACTTCAAGTTCAGCCAGTAGTTCAGCCAACAGTTCACTTCGACGGAATCGCTTTCCGGTCTCTAGATAAAGAGAAGTGGCCCGATGAGCTAACTCGTCTGGAATCTCCTCACCATTGACGTTCATCCCGAACCCTAGGATGACAGCCTGGATCCGATCACCCTCCGTCTGCATCTCTGTCAAAATGCCACCGATTTTCTTCCCATTCAATAATAAATCATTCGGCCACTTGATCATGACATCAAGATTTTGTTGGTTGAGCGCCCGTGCGAATGCACTCGCTGCCATCAACGTGAGTTTCGATGCGTCTCGAATCGGCAAATCCGGTCTTAAGATGATGCTCGCTGCAATATTGACATGTTTTGGGTTATGCCAATGACGACCGAGCTGTCCCCGTCCGGCAGTCTGTTCTTCACTGATGACAATCGTTCCTTCCGACACATGCTGTTGCGCCAATTCATGGGCGATTCGTTGTGTCGTATCGACTTGTTCATACGCATGGACCGTCTGACCGAATCGACCTTTACGGAATGAGACAAATGCTGGTTCATCTAGACGGTCACTCTGTTCAATCAGTTGATATCCTTTACGGGGGATTGTATGGATTGCGTACCCATCTTGCTTCAACGTTTCAATGTGCTTCCAAATAGCGGTACGTGAAATATTCAATTGACGCGCCAATTCTTGTCCGCTCCACACTTCCCCATTTTGTAATAACGTCAAGACACGCCCGCGCGTTGAAGCCATCGTCTCGCCTCCTCTTTTAATACGGTCCCGTGATTCGGAATCTCTTGTAAAATGACACGTCGTTCGAGATCAAGCAATAGATGCTTGATCGCCTCGCCTGTCGCACCGAGTTCAAGCGCATCCCGTCCATTGAATTTCAGTTCTTGACGTGACTGGATCGGAAGTGACTCTTTCAGTTCACGACTGCGGTCTGGTTCACCATTCATTTTAAAGTAAGTCGAGAGAGTCCCCTCATCCGTCGTATAAACCGTCATCACATCGAGTCCGGTCTCACAGAGCTGCGCAAGCACTCGAGCTTCCCGCTTGATTGCATTCGATCTTTTCCATGGCAATAGCCATGCCTCATCTTTTGCGTGATAGAGGAAGATGGCCCACCCACTGACCACATTCACTGGAGTGCGATCATCTTGTTGCACCCGTTGCATCAGTTCGGTCGTCACGTTCGGTAGATGACGATGGATGCCGAGCTCGACCATCTCTGCTAACGCTTTTCGATAGGCCGGTCCCGTCAACAATTTCTCAAACTCGATTGCGATGCGTTCCATTGCGATTTGTTCAAGTTTGTGACTAAGTGCATTCGCTGCGTGACGCAATTCTTCGTGTAACGTGAAGTCGAGCTGAGACATGAAACGGAGCGCACGCATGATGCGAAGGGCATCCTCACCAAACCGCTCGAAAGGACTCCCGACCGTGCGAATGATGCGTTCATCTAAATCGTGTTGCCCTCCGAATAAATCGACGACTTGTCCGTCATGAAATGCCATCGCATTCATTGTGAAGTCACGACGTAACATGTCCTCTTCGAGCGATACACCGAGTGCGACATGGTCCGGACGTCTTGAATCTGAATATGATCCTTCCGATCGAAATGTCGTCACTTCGAACGGATGATGATCGATGATGACCGTGACCGTTCCATGTTCGATACCGGTCGGGACCGATTTTGGGAACAGCGCCATCACTTCTTCCGGGAAGAGGGACGTGGCCAAATCGATATCATCGGGCAAATTTCCAAGGACATAGTCCCGAACGGCTCCGCCAACGATGTACGCCTCGCCGCCATGTCGTTCAATCGTCTCAATAATCTGTTTTGCATACTCCCATTCTGTCATGATGTCACCACCTGTTCATACAAGCGTTCATATTCTTTTGATTTCACCAACCCATTTTGTCTGAAACGCTCCTGTAACGTTGTATCTTTCAACAGCTGTTGCATCGCCATAGCGGCTTTCGTTGCATCGCCTCGTGGAACGACGAACCCGTCCTCACCGTCTGTGATCACTTCAGGTAGCCCTCCTGCGTCACTGACGACCGACGGGACTCCCGTTGCCATCGCCTCGAGTGCGACGAGACCGAACGCCTCTTTGTCTGATAAGAGGACATGGATGTCACTAATGGAGAGCAGTGCAGCGACTTGCTCTTGTTTACCGGCAAAAATGACTTGATCTTCAAGCCCCATCTCCGTCACGAGGCGGCGCATGGCACCCATGAGCGGGCCGTCTCCGACGAGTAACAGTTTTTTATTTGGAACATCCATCTTGTCGAACGCCTCGAGGACGAGGTCGACACGCTTGACGGGACGGAAATTTGAAATATGGATCACGACCCGGTCGTCTGCCGTTAAGCCGTATCGTTCCCGTAAGGTTGGGTCGAATTGTGGGGTGTATACCGATTCATCAATAAAGTTGTGTATGACTTGAATCGGCAGATTGCTAGCAATCCGCTCCTCCGTCTCCCGTTTCAAACTGTGCGAGACAGCCGTAATCGCGTTAGATTGGCGCAACCCATACAAAATCGCCGGTTTCAATTCCTCATCCTCACCGAGAACGGTGATATCGGTTCCGTGTAGCGTCGAGACGATTGGCGTCTTCACACCGGCCATCTCCCGACCGAGCGCGGCACACACGGCATGAGGTACGGCATAATGCGCATGAATGACATCAAGACCGAATGACTGGATGACACTCGCAATTTTCGCGGAGAGTGTCATATCGTACGGCGGATAGCGAAAGACCGAATATTGGTTGATTTCGACTTGGTGGAACGTGATATTCGGATGATAGGCGTTCAAACGAAACGGCATACTGCTCGTAATGAAATGAACGTCATGTCCTCGGTCCGCAAGCTTCATGCCGAGTTCCGTCGCTAAAATCCCCGAACCACCGACAGATGGATAACAAAGAATTCCGATTCGATACGTCATGTGAGCTCACCTGCCCGTTTGACGACATACGGTCGCACCCGTTTCAACCCTTCCGCATAAGCGACGCCAATCAAGCTCCCAAAATGGCGTTCACGGGCGATGACCCGTTCCACGTATGCATCGGTGAGCGGTGTTTTCACCCCATCGACTGGAGTGAACTGGCTTGCGTAACATTGGAGTGCCCGTGTCTTCACTTTAATCGCATCACTAATATCCACGCACACATCCGGCTCGACATGAGCATTGATCATATATTGATACACACTTTCTGGTCGATATGCCGGAAGCTCCGGTAAATATTTTCGAATACCCGCGTTGAACAACGCCTCTGTCACGAGATAAGCACATGCCGCATGGTCCGGATGGCGGTCGACTTCATATGGATACAACAAGTGCGTTGGACGCTCATGACGAATCAAGGAAACGATTGTCTTGAGCTGTTCTTCTCCCCCGTCAATTCCCCGGTCTTTAAATCCGAGATTGATTCGGCGGACACCAAGCACGTCATCTGCCACACTGGCTTCCCGTTGTCTCGTTTCTACGTCACCATTTGAAGAAAGTTCCGCTCTCGTCAAATCGACGTACACGACCTCAATCTTCTCTTTCGTCCATTGGGCTGTCATCCCTGCAATCCCGATCTCGATATCATCTGGATGTGCCCCGATGGCTACTACTTTCATTTACATCACCTCTTCTTTGAAAAGTATAGCCGACTCGTTTCTGAATGTCATATGTTCAGGGTAGTCAATCGAACTGTTTTTCGAGTACTCTATCTAAGGGGAGGTGAACCTGATGACGGTACAATTACCGATTCGTGTTCGAAATATTATATTCATCTTGATAGGTTCTTTTATTTTTGCATTCGGCGTTTATCACTTCAACGTCCAAAACAACTTGGCAGAGGGTGGATTCACCGGGATCACCTTGATTCTACGTGGTCTCTTTGATATCTCGCCTTCCATCACGAACTTGGCGTTAAACATCCCACTCTTTTTCATGAGTTATAAGTTGTTAGGGCGAACGACCTTCGTCTATACACTCATCGGGACGTTCTCATTTTCACTTTGGTATGCACTCATCGCTAAATATTCTACACTCGTCATCGACCTAACGGATGACATGGTGCTCGCAAGTTTGTTTGCCGGTCTCTTTATCGGAGTCGGACTCGGAATCATCTTTAACAATGGCGGAACGACGGGTGGCGTCGATATCATCGCGCGACTCGTACAACGCTATATCGGCTGGTCGATCGGAAAGACATTCCTCATCTTTGACTTCTTTGTCATCGTTCTCAGTTTGACGTATCTCGATATCCGCGAGGCGATGTATACGCTTCTCGCCGTCTATATCGGGGCACGTGTCATCGACTCAATGCAAGAAGGAACGTATGCCGGTAAGGCGGCGATGATCATCAGTGACCACCGGACTGCTATCGCCGACGGTATTCATGCGACGATGAACCGCGGCACGACAAGACTACTTGCCAAAGGTGGCTATTCGAACCGTGAACTTGAAGTGCTGTACGTCGTCGTCGGGCGAAATGAAGTGAATCGCTTGAAGACGATTGTCAAACAGATCGATCCTCATGCGTTCGTCACATTCCATCACGTCTATGAAGTGGGCGGAGAGGGCTTTACGTTCGATGAGAATCGAATGCCGCTAAAATAAGCAAAAAATCGCCTCGTTCATAGGAATGAACAGGCGATTTTTTATGGCTCGATGTTGAGCACCTCGACTTGAATCGTGCCTCCGGGCGTTTCAACTTGAATCGTTTGACCGACACTCGCCCCCATCAAACTACGACCGAGTGGCGATGTCATCGAAATACTTCCTCGTTCTACATCTGCTTCTGCCTCACTCACGATTCGATAGCTCTCGGTCTCCTCGTCGCCTTCACGAATCACGACCCGATTCCCGAATGTCACGACTTCCGACTGTTCCGATTCGACGATTGTTGCGTCGTCAAGGAAATGCTCAAGCTCTAATATATCTGCTTCAATTCGCTCAACATCACGAACCGCCTCAGTATAGGTCACATCTTCTCGAAAATCACAAAATTTCCGCGCTGTACGTATACGTTCACGTGCATCCGTCCGAGCCTTCCTTAATATGGTTAGTTTATTTTTCAATTGCTCATGACCGTTCTCTGTCAGTTGCGGTTTCATCAACAACATTTCCTTTCATCACAAAATAAAAAAATCCCGCCGAATTTGACGGGATTTCGTTCTATTCCTCACGTGGCATGAAGACGATGAGCGCCAAACGGATAAGTTCGGCAACCGCAACGAGCGTTGCAGCCACGTACGTCCATGCTGCAGCATTCAATACTTTCCGTGCGCCAGACTCTTCTGTCGCCGTCACAATTCCGTGTGACGTCAACTGAGCCATCGCCCGTTTCGAAGCATCGAACTCGACTGGGAGCGTGATCAATTGGAACACAACCGCACCGAGCATCATGATGACACCGAGTTGTGCCAATCCGAGTGCACCGAACAAGAAACCACCGATTAATAATGGGAATGACAAGTTCGACGTGATATTGACGACTGGAACGAGACTATGTCGAACGCGCATCATCTTGTAGTCGGTCGCATCTTGAATGACGTGACCAATCTCGTGGGCCGCGATGGCTGCCGACGAAATCGTCGATCCTTGATACACTTCACGAGAGAGACGGACGACCTTATTGACCGGGTCATAGTGGTCGCTCATGAGTCCATCGACCATCTCGATTCGCACATTGTGGACACCGTTTTGTTTCATAATGAAATCAGCGACTTGTGCGCCAGTGACACCGCTTTGAAGCGGTTGTTTTAAAAACTGTTTGTACGTACTTTTCACTCGCATCTGAGCCCATAAGGGGATGAGCATAATCAGTGCAAGATAGAAAATATAGCCACCTAATGACATTTTCTATTTCACCTCTGCGTGTATTTGATAATTCGATTTTACATTCTTATGAACTTATTTTCAAGCGAAGGGCGTAGGACGAACGCATATCCCATAAAAAAACATAATCCCGTTAACCAAAACGAGCCGTAGCCGATCCACATAATATGTTCCGCGAGTGATGGATAGCGCGGCCATTGACCGAGCACATAATCAACTACGTCATTATGAATTACCCAAATCAATGAACAGACAAACGAAGTAGTGGTCCATTTCATAAATGGTGCGTAGATGAGTGCTTGAAGCGCCATCGCTCCATGAGAAATCATCAACATGACCGCCATTAAGATGGTGACGGTCGGTGCATCCACCGGTAACTCCCCTAAAAACATGATATTCATGATGACGGCCCAGACGCCGTATTTGATTAAGGTAATGAATGCAAGCGTCTCGAATAATGGTGAACGCTTATTCACAATCCATAATCCGAGGACAATTGTAAAGAAGAGGGATGCTGTCGGGCTGTCCGGGACGAACGGCCAATATACGTATGGCGTGTCACGAAGTTGAGGCTCATACCAAATATAACCGTAAATCGTACCTCCTAAGTTGACCACAAATAAAAGAATCAGTACGATTCGATTCATTAAGAAAGTGTTTAAAAACGTCGGGTTCATGTTCTCAATCCTTTTTCTTCAGTTTATCGCAATACGAATACATAAGTAAAAAAGTGTAGCCTGGTTTCTCAGGCTACACTTTATGGCTTACTCGTTATTTTCGCCGCCTTCACCATATGAAGCGATGAATTCAGATAGTACTTGTAAATCTTCAGGCGAGCCGTCCCACTGACCAGCAGGCATCGTCCCAATCCCGTTTACAGCGATATCCGCAATCTCTTCAGCTGTATACTGTGTTCCGACGAGTGCTGGAGCTGCTGCTCCACCTTCTAGGTTTTGACCGTGACAGTTCACACAAGATTGAGCTGAATAAATCTCATATCCTGGTGCAGCTGTATCAATTTCAGGACCTTCACCTGGAATTTGAAGTTCACCTTGAGCGTGGACTTGATCCCAGTGTGTCGTTTGAACAGATTCCCAAGTCAAGTAGAAGACCGAGAGAATACCGAGCAACATGAAACTGATGGCGACTGGACGTTTCGCCGGACGACGCTCGAGACCTTGGTCAAGCCAAGGCGCGATGAGAAGTGCCGTGAACGCCAAACCTGGAATGATGACCGTACCAAGCAAGATCCAGTCTCCTGCAGCGAATTGATATTTGAGTAATTGATACAAGAACAAGAAATACCAGTCCGGTAACGGAATGTATGACGTGTTCGTTGGATCGGCGATATTTTGAAGCGGTGGTGCTTCGACGATTGTCAAAGCGATGAAGCCGATCAAGAAGACCGACCCTACCATCCACTCTTTAAGCAAGAAGTTTGGCCAAAACGCCTCTGTGCGTCCTGGGTATTCTGAATAGTCTTTTGCAATGTTTTGTTTCCGATTCGAGATTCCTACTCGAGAGTCGGTTACAAATTTCATCCCTTTACCGCGATGCATATCGTTTCTCCTCCTTTTTCTCCTCGAATCGGCTTATAGCGGTCCAGAAATACCTTGTTTACGAATCATCAAGAAGTGGGCCCCTAGTAATCCGAACAATGCAGCCGGTAAGAAGAAGACGTGAATCGCAAAGAATCGTGCGAGCGTGCTCGCCCCGACAATCTCACCACCGGCGAGAAGTGTCTTCGCAATACCACCGATGACCGGTACACTTTCAGCGATTTGAAGCGTAACTTTCGTTGCGAACAATGCTTTCATGTCCCATGGAAGCAAGTATCCTGTAAGTCCAAGCGCCAAGACGACGAAGAACAAGAGAACACCACGACCCAGTTGAGCTCACGTGGCTTCTTATACGATCCCGTGAAGAACACGCGGAGCGTATGTAAGAATAACATAACGATGGCAACGGATGCGCCCCAGTGGTGCATCCCACGAACGATTTGTCCGTGTGCGATTTCATTTTGCAGATAGTATACCGACGCGTGCGCGTTGATGATATCTGGTACATAGTACATCGTCAAGAACATCCCAGATAGGATTTGAATGACGATTGTAAAGAACGTCAAACCGCCAAAACAATAGACAAATGCAGAGAAGTGATGAGCAGGGTTGACGTGTTCCGGTACTTCATGGTCTGCGATATCGCGCCAGAGCGGTGTGATGTCTACGCGTTCATCGACCCAATCATAAATTTTTTGTAACATCGGCTAGTTCCCCCTCTCATTACTGAGCGACTGGACTACCTAAATATAGGAAGCCGTCTTTTTCTTCTTTTTCATAACGTGCAAGTGGTGCTGTTGGTGGTGTACCCGGGATGTTCGTTCCATCTTTTTCATAACGTCCTAAGTGACACGGACAGAAGAATTCTTGTGGACGAGTCGGATCACCCGCAAAAGCTACCTGACAGCCGAGGTGTGTACAAATCGGAGAGAGTGCGATGATTTCGCCACTTTCTGTTTTGTATACCCATGCCGAAAGCGTTTCTTCAAATTCGTACCAAGCATCTTGTGTTTGTTTCTTAAAGTCGACACGTTGCGGCTCAGTCGTGATGTCATCAAGACTCATTACTTTTACTTTGTCGCCTGCTCCAGATTTTTTCAAAACCGGATCGATCGCAAAGTTGACCATCGGACTGATCAATGTTGCCGCCATAAAGCCACCTACTCCAGTCAGTGTGTACGTTAAGAACTGACGGCGCGTGACTTTTGACCCATTTTGAGCCATTTCGTTCCCCCCTCATTCGTGTGCATAACCCCATAATTCTTTATGCATTCTTCACAAAAATTTCTCACTCAACAAAATAGTATATCAATAAAACCTCTACGTCAACCGCTTCATGTCGCCATCCAACGGCTCGAAAGTTCCGTGATAACTTGTGTCGCAAAATTTTGAACCATCGTGTGCGCCTGATCGCTCGACATCGCTCCTAACGCAAGCGGTGGTACGAACAAAATCGGCAAATCATATGGCTTGAAACGGACGTCTGACGCAATAAACAAAACGTGAGAAAAACCGGATGATTCCGCTTTTGCCACCACATCTTTCACCAGTTCAACACCAGCTTCCACATCGGTGTAACTGATCGTTGGGCTGAGCATCGTCCGACCAGATAATTGTCGTTCTGTCTCGACCGTGACGGCATGAATGACTTCATAGCTTTCGGCTTTACGAACCATATCCTCACCAAACGCCAATTCTGCGAGCGGAACGATGAGCGTATCGACGTATTGTCGTTCGGCAATCGAGCGCAGTGCCCCTTGACTATCGAACCTCATCTTTTCCCTCCTCTCCAACTTATCTCATCATGTCTATTGTATCGTACATGACTTCGTTCACGTTTCAAACTTATGAACGAACTGTGAAATAATTGTGTATTCCTACGTTATTAATATACCAAAAAACACAGATGAACGAACTGTGAAATAATTGTGTATTCCTACGTTATTAATATACCAAAAAACAAGCGCCAACCGGAACGGAAGCGCTTGTTTTTTTCAAAATAATTTAGATTCCCTTACTTGGTGGAGTTGACTCGTCAAATTGCGGAATAAGTTTTCGTCCCGACGGTCGAGCGCTTTATCGATTTCAATCAATAATCGCTCTTCTTCAAATTGGGCAACGGAAGCTTGAATGACCGTTTGGGCAGAAGAAGACACTTCATCTTTCACTTCCGCCACCGGTTCGAACGGATTTTGCTCCACGATGTCAATCCAATTCTCATCAATCATCATGCCTTGAAAATTCAATTCTACATAAATTGGCCCATCGTGAAGACGGATGTCATGATACGCCTTTTCAGGATTCATGGTCACAAGGTCTCCCCGTCGATATCGAAACGGTTCACCGTCAAACCCGTACGCCGTCATCACAAGACTTCGTGGCGAGACCGAGGCGTTTGTTACGAAATGAACGTTGCCAAGCTTATCCGGATGTCTCAACCAATAATCAAGAATCCATTTTGCTTCACGTTTCCGAAGTGTATGATGAGCGACGAATCGCTTCAAAAAATTCCGTTTCCGCTCGACCATCTGACCTCATTCCCTTCCCTTTATCATTCTACGTCATCAGACAATTGTTCGAGCTGGTCTTCAAGCACTTGGCGATCTTCGAGGTCGACCACCAGTGCAAGCGATTGCTCGACCACACGGCGTGCGTCTTGTCTACGACCTTCCTCTATCAACAGTGTAGCCCATTCTGTCACAAATGACACGTCCTCTTTCATCATCGGCTCAATCGAGGCATACAAACTGACAGCTTCGTCATATTCCTCGAGCTCATATTTCGCCTTCGCCTTATACCAAGTCATGAGCGGGGATGTCGTATGATCTTCGAGTGCATCTATTGTTTCGAGGACGTCATCGATTGTTTCGAGGACGTCATCGATTTCTCCTGCTTCGAATAAAATCGATAAAATTAATTCTGTCGCTTGTAGCGATTCCGGATTCAAGACGAGTGCTTCTCGAAGCTCTTTAACGGCGCCATCGCGATTACCGAGCTTGAGGAGCAACTTTGCTTTCACGTGACGAAGTTCGTCATTATAGTCGTCGCGCGTGATTCCTTGATCGACGATTTCAAGCGCTTCTTCCGTCTGACCATTCGCGTCTAGTGCTTCGGTGTAAGGAAGATAGAGCGAGGTAAAGTCCGGGTCCATCGCCTGAAGCTCTTTGAACTGCTTGATGGCAACTTCCTCTCGACCGATTCGATGTGCTGTCATCGCATGTCCGAAGACGGTATTTAAATTGCGATGTGTTGCTTTTTCATACTCATCGAGCGCTTCTTCGAACGACCCAACCATTGTGAGTGCTTCCGCATAGTCGGCTTGGTAATCGATCTCGGACGGCAAATTCATTTTAGGTAAACGTGCATAGAGCGGGATGGCCTGCTCGAACGACCCGGTCGATGCGTACAATTCCGCCAAACCATAGATGAGTAACGGTTCGTCTGGATTCTTTTCAAGAGCTTCCATCAATTTTTTCACGGCTACCTCGTCGAGCCCCTGAGATTGATACAAATCAGCTAATAAGACGAGACTTCTCACTTGCGTCTCCGCGTCATCTGACTTGACCTTCTCTAAAACAGCAATCGCCTCTTCTTCACGGTCACTGTCTAAATATGCCTCCGCGAGTGAAAGGGCGACGTTTGGGTCACCTTCGTAATCCACGTACAATTTTGAAAGGACTTCTGTCGCTCGGTCGGCAAGACCAAGCTCTAAATACAAATCAGCGATCGCTAAGCGGTCATCATCCGATCCGTCTTTCTCAAGTTCTTCTATATGCGCAAGAGCATGTTCAGTCTCTCCTGATTCAAGCATCTCGATAATATGTGTTAATGCTGCTTCATCTAGCATGTTTCGTCCTCCTGGCCTTCGGTTTGTCGTTATTCTATCTCACGTTGAATCTGTTGTAAATCTTGACGGAAGCCAGGATAGCTGACATCGGACGCATCAATGCCTTCAATCTGGATCGTTTCATCCGTGACGAGTGTAGCGACTTGTAACATCATCGACAGACGATGGTCACCATGAGCCGAGACGTTTCCGCCATGAAGACGACTTGGTTTTACGATAAACCCATCCTCTTTTCCGACGATGTCCACCCCCAATTTTTGCAACTCCGAGACGACCACATCAATCCGGTCCGTCTCCTTCACTCTCAGTTCTGCTGCATCGTTCACGATTGACGGAGAATTCGCCTGTGAAGCGACGAGTGCGAATAACGGCAACTCATCGATTTGTGACGGAATCATATCCCCTTCTACGACCGTGCCAGACAGTTCACTTGTCGTCACCGTGACGTCCCCGATCAATTCTTCCCCGACGGTTCGTTCATTGGAGATGATGACGTTTGATCCCATACGTTCGAGCGTCCGCAAAAATCCGATTCGTGTCTCATTCAAACAGACGTCTGTCGTCGTGACAGAGCTATTCGGCACGATGGCTGCCCCTGCCCAGAAAAAGGCGGCCGACGAGGGGTCTGCCGGCACATCGACCGTCGCGCCGCTTAGTCGAGAAGGTTCGACACGAATAGTGCGCTCTCCTTTTTCCTCATCAACAGAGAGACGAGCCCCAAAAAGTGGCAACATTCGCTCGGTGTGGTCTCTAGACAATATCGGCTCACGAACAATCGTCGTCCCTTCCGCACGTAACCCGGCAAGGAGGACAGCCGATTTCACTTGGGCGCTCGCTACCGGTAACGTATAGTCGATGGATTGTAGCGTTTTCCCTTCAATCACGATCGGCGCCAAATCACCTTTCACGTCCGCTCCCATTTCACGGAGTGGTGCGTTGACACGTCGCATCGGACGTTTTGACAACGACTCATCTCCCACGAGTTCAAATGACCCATCATACCCCGATAAGAGTCCAATCAACAAACGCATCGTCGTCCCTGAGTTCCCGCAGTCTAATCGTGCCGAACGCGGTGACTCAATCCCCGTGATGAGGAGTTCATCTTGTTTTTCAATTACTTCTGCTCCGAGTGAACGAATGATTTCGAGCGTCGAGCGACAATCGGCACCGAGAAGTGGATGCACGACGCGCGTCGTCCCAGTCGCCATCATGCCGAATAAAAGCGCACGATGAGTGATTGACTTATCACTTGGCACACGGATCGAACCGTTTAAACTCATCATTCCCACCATCCTTTCATCTGTTCAAATGTATGTTCAAGGTGCTCGAGCGGCATAGATTCAACGACAATCGTGTCACGGAGCAAGACGAACCGAATTTCGCCGTGACGATTCTTTTTATCCCGAATCATTTTTTCGACATATTGCTCGAACGGTTTCCAGTCAATCGGTGTGACATCGTTCAGACGAATCCATTCAAACAACCGTTTCGCCCGTGTCTCGTCACCCGATAACAAAAAGGCAAACACCATCCCATGTAACACCGCTTCTCCATGAGGGATACGGTACGCCTCGACGGACTCAAGCGCATGACCGAACGTATGCCCGAAGTTGAGCCAAGCACGAATGCCTTGCTCTTGCTCATCTTTCTCGACAACTGCTCGTTTCACTTCAATGCCGCGTGCGAGCCATGTGACCCAATCCAATTCCTGATGTTCAGAAAGAGCGGAAAACAAGTCGTCCTCGAAAGAGGATTCGAGGACGTAACTTGACAAATACGCATGTTTCAATAGTTCACCGAGACCGCTCCGAACTTCCTGAACCGGCAAGGTATGAAGACGAGAAACATTATAATAGACACCGATTGGTTGATAGAATGAACCGATCGCGTTTTTCGCAAACGGATGATTGACGGCCACTTTACCACCGACAGCCGAATCATGTGCCAAAATCGTTGTCGGGACTTGTATGTAAGGAACACCACGCATGTAGACACTCGCTAAAAAACCAGCCAAATCACCGATCATCCCGCCACCGAAAGCGACAATCAGAGTATGACGGTCGCATCCGTGTCTCAATCCTTCTGTGACGAGCTGTTCGAGTTGCGATAACGACTTCGACGCATCACCCGCCTTGACGACAGATGAGACGACGCATGGGTGAACTTGCTCCAACTTTGCAAGGAACGTTTCCCCGTAAAGCGCGTCGACCCGTTCATCTGTGACGACCCAGAGCATCGGGTAACGTGACCAATCATTTGTTTCCATCCAGCGGTCTTGATCGTCGACGACAACCTGATACGGGGTCGATGCCGCGATTGGAATGGTCACCATACTCGTAACTCCTCTCGATACTCATCGATTCGGTGTTTTATTCGGTCCATCGTATCATGACCGAACGTCTCACATACTTCCTTCGCCATTTCAAACGCAATGACCGCCTCAACGACGAGTGATGCTGCAGGGACAGCACACGAATCGCTCCGTTCGATTTGAGCGAGGAATGCCTCTTTCGTATCAATATCGACTGATTGAAGAGGCTTATAAAGTGTCGGGATTGGTTTCATGACGGCTGAACAGATAATCGGCATACCCGTTGTCATCCCACCCTCAAAACCACCGAGATGATTACTGAGTCGGGTATATCCTTCGTCTCCATATGCAATCGGGTCCATCACTTCAGAACCGGGACGGTATGCCATTTCAAAACCATCTCCAAACTCCACGCCTTTAAATGCGTTGACACTCAACACCGCCTGCGCAATTTTCGCATCCAATTTTCGGTCGTACTGCACATATGAACCTAGACCTGGTACGACACCGTGCACTTCTGTACAGACGATGCCGCCAATCGAGTCTCCATTTGCCTTGGCTTCATCGATGCGACGCATCATCCGCTCAGCAGCTGCTTCGTCAAGCGTTCGAACGGGTGAGGCGTCAATCACTTCTTTTGCTTCTTGGAGCGATTCAAATGTACGTATCTCTGCCCGTTCTCCACCAATCACTTTGACGTAACTGAAGAGCGACACCCCGACTTGTTGAAGCAATTGTTTACAAAAGGCGCCGACCGCGACGCGTGCCGCCGTTTCCCTTGCGCTCGAGCGTTCCAAAACATCCCGCAAATCGCGATGGTCATACTTCATCCCACCGACCAAGTCGGCATGCCCTGGTCTCGGTCGCGAGACTCGGCGCTTGATTTCGACATCATCTTCGATTGGCTCGGCTTGCATGATGTGTTTCCAATGGGTATGGTCTTTATTCTCAATCCAGAATGTGATTGGTGCGCCTGTCGTTTTACCGTGGCGTATACCAGAACGAACATCTACTTGATCTGACTCGATTTGCATGCGACGCCCTCGTCCATATCCCGACTGACGTTTTTTCAACTCTAGGTTAATTTGATTTAAATCTATAGCGAGACCGGCAGGGGCACCTTCAATAATGACCGTCAGTCCCGGACCGTGTGATTCACCAGCTGTCAAATAGCGCATCTGTTCACCTCATCCATCTATTTTTTCGTAAAAGAAGCTTTGTTTCATTGCATATCCATAACGCTTAGGCTGGAAGATTTGTTCAGTTCCTCCGACAAACAAGATTCCTCCTGGTCGAAGGGCACGTTGAAACGATGTATATACTTTTTCTTTCGCTTCTTCCGTAAAGTAAATCAATACGTTTCGACAGACAATCAAATCAAAGTTCCGTTCATACACATCCGCTAATAAATTGTGTTTTTTAAACGTCACGAGTTGTTTAATCTCATCCGAAATGAAATAGTCGTCTCCACGACGCGTAAAGTAGCGGCTTTTAAACTCGTCTGGCAAGTCGATGAGTGCACGTTCGTGATACTTCCCTTGTTTCGCCTTTTCAATGACGAGATCATCTAAATCAGTGGCCATAATGGAAAATTGAGAAGGTGCCAGATGTTTAGACAACAGCATGGCGAGTGAATAAGGTTCTTCTCCTGTCGAGCACGCTGCACTCCACACGCGGAGCTTCCCTTGACTCGAACGAATCAAGTGAGGCAGGATATCTTCTTCAAGCTGCTGCCAACGTATCGGATTACGATAAAACTCACTCACGTTAATCGTCATTCGGTCTAGGAACTCCTCATAGAGCTGTCGATCTGTCTCCATCGCCTTTAAGTATTCAAGAAACGACGCATATCCTTTCTTTTCGCGTAAGGCGACCATCCGACGCTTCATTTGCGCCTCTTTATATAAATTCAAGTCAATTCCAGACTTGATATAAAACTTTTTTACGAAGATGGCATAATCATTCATCACCAATTTCAACCTCAATTCTTTCTCATTTCCTCTTTCTTCTGACCACGAGCTATTTAAAGGGAATCAAAAAAGGACAGGTTTCCCCGTCCCTTCGAAAAGTCATGAAACGTGTGAGGCAACTCCTGCGAACCAAAGTGCCAATTCGCGTTCTGCGCTGTCCACACTATCAGAACCATGAATTACGTTTTGTGACATCGTCGATGCAAAATCACCACGAATCGTTCCAGGTTGTGCATCGATTGGCTTCGTCTTCCCGATCATGAGACGAGAGACGGCTACGATGTCTTCCCCTTCCCATTCCATCGCGACGACCGGACCAGAAGTCAAAAACTCTACCAATTCACCAAAGAACGGCTTTTCCTTATGCTCTGCGTAGTGTGCCTCTGCGACCTCAACTGACGGTGTCACCATTTCGAGACGGTTCAATGTATATCCTTTGTTTTCAAAACGTGAGATGATTTCCCCAATCAATCCACGTTTTACCCCATCCGGTTTAACCATTAAAAATGTCTTTTCCATTCCCCAAATCCCCCTAAGTCAATAAATGTGTACGTTGTACGTATTTAGTGTACACGCTCCTGCACATTTTTGAAAGGGGTTACATGGGCATTTACCATTTACGTTTTCCGATATATTGAGCGATTTCAATCAAAGACTGCTTATCAGGCACATTTGGTAACCCGTCGAGTCGTCGGATAGCGCGTTCAACATATCGGTCAATCGTGCGTTGGCTTCGTTCTAACGTTCCATTCCGCTGCACTTCACGAACGAGTGATTTTGTCATCTCCGTGTCCGTCGATGCGTTCACCTGACAGAGACGCTCGTAAAAAGTTGGATCCTCCGATGAATAGAGGAGCGGTAACGTTTTATGACCATGCTTTAAATCTTCTCCGACTGGTTTCCCGAGTTGGAAACTTTTTGCCGTGAAATCGAGTAAATCATCAGTCATTTGGAATGCCATCCCGATGTCATACCCGAATAAGCTTAATTGTTTGACGACATGAGGTGACGCTCCTGAAATAACAGCGCCTGCCGCACAACTCGTCTCAATTAAAAGGGCTGTCTTTCGTGCAATCCGATCTAAATATCGTTTAGGGGATTGACCCCAATCATATTGATCTTGGATTTGATTGATTTCGCCGACGCAAATCCGCTCCATCGTGTCCGCCATGATTCGCATCACTTCCGGAGAATCGATTTCGGATACGAGACGAATCGCCTCCCCGAATAACGTATTTCCGGTATACATTGCAACGGTCTCATCATACCGCTCCATCACGGTCGGTTTCCCCCGGCGAAGCATCGCATCATCGATGACATCATCATGAACGAGTGATGCCATATGAATCAATTCAAGACTTGAGGCAACTTTCGTCAAACGGATATCTTTCGTCTCACCGAATCCTGCGCTCAATAAAACGAAAGCTGGTCGGATGCGTTTACCACCAGCATCGAGTAGTTGGCGAGATGCCGATTCAATAACAGGGTGGTCCGTCCTGACTCGAGTTGATAAAAATTGATCGATTTGATCAATCTCTCGGTTCATATGACGGTAAAGTCGCTTCAAAGACATGTTTCACCACTTCTTTCCTAGATGCATGGCACATGCACCTCCGGAGAATGTCTTTACTTCGACTTGTTCGAACCCTGCATCTTCAAACATGCGTTTAAGCGTCAGCCGGTCAGGAAACTGATCGGTCGATTCTTGTAACCATTTATATTGGTCGTATGAGCCGGCGAACACTTTGCCGAACAAAGGCATGACCGTCCCAAAGTAGAAGCGATACAATTCTTTAAAGACGGGTGCTGTCGGTTGACTTGTTTCAAGACAAACGACCGTCCCACCCGGTTTTAAGACGCGATGCATTTCACGCAACACCGTCATGTAATCCGGAACGTTCCGAAGTCCGAATCCGATTGTGACGTAATCGAACGAATGATCCCCAAACGGGAGCGCCATCGCATTCCCGTGTAATAACTCGATCGTCGGCAATGATTTTACTTTTTCCTCTCCCACTTTCAGCATATTCTCTGAAAAGTCGAGACCTTTGACGACCCCCGTATTTCCTGCAGCTTCAGCCAATTGAATCGTCCAGTCAGCTGTGCCACAACAAACGTCTAGACATTTAGCCCCCGGAAAGACGTTCATTTTCTTCATCGTTGTCCGACGCCACCATTTGTGAAGTCGGAAGCTGATAATCGAGTTCATCGTATCGTAGCTCGGAGAAATGGACTGAAATACTTCGTATACTTTTTGCTCTTTTTCTATCGGTTGCAACGCGTAACATCCTTTCCGTTCTAAGCGACCGCGTGCGCGAGCAACGTGTTGAGCTGCTCCTTTTGGTCTTGTCTGAGCGCTGTCGCTTTCTTATCAATCATTCGTTTCCCACTTGTTGTCAAATAAGGTTGTTCAATCAGCTCGGAAAGTGTTTGAATCAATCCGACGTTTGCTTCGATCCAAATGTTCATCGAGACGTTTTTATCGAGCAGTAATGTACACTTTGCAGCATTGACACGTTGTACAGACTGTCCGAATCGATCGCTATACGACGCTGGGAAAGCCGTCAAGATTTTATAAAACTGAGCCGAGGCAAAATCGCCCGCGAGCACTTTTAATTGGCGCTCTAGCGACCCTTTCGGACTACTGTTCACTTGATCGTGTAATTCGAGCGCCTGATGAGCGAAATAAGTTGCCATCACGAGTTGTCGATGCTCAATCGATTCCAAATCAATCATCTCGACCATCCAACGAAGCAACAGCATGTCGACCGCTGGTACAACCTCGTGTTTCGTCAAATAGGGATGATTCATACGTTGTTGGATTTGACGAGCAAGGTCTGTGACAACGAATTCATTTGTCAACTGTTCCATGCTATCCCCCCTCGTCCACTTCATTGTCATTCTGACATAGTATAGCACATTTTTGTCACATTCACGTCATTCGAACTCGCAAACCAAACAAAAAAGCCGCCTTTCGGCGACTTATGTATTGCTGATTACTTGACCGCATCTTTGAGCGCTTTACCTGCTTTAAATGCAGGGACTTTGCTCGCTGGGATTTCGATATCTTCTTTTGTACGTGGGTTACGGCCTTTACGGGCAGCACGTTCACGAACTTCAAAAGTACCAAAACCGATCAATTGAATTTTTTCACCGTTTTGGAGTGCTTCAGTGATAGATTCGAAAGTAGCTTCTACAACTACTGTAGCTTCTTTTTTCGAAACATTTGCTTTCTCCGCTACTGCTTGGATCAATTCAGTTTTGTTCATCACGATTCACCTCCTCTCACTAGGAGTTTACGGGATTAATCATATCGTACAAACGTTGATATGACAACATTTTTTGCGTGAATTCACGACATTCGCCATCAAAACAAGCTCAGTTGTTTAAAAAAACAACTTCTCCTTGTTCATCTATTGTATAGCCTTGTGAATAAGCAGGGGCGAATGGAGCGTCTTCATAGAGCAAATAACGAATGTCTTCACCGATTTCTGGCGACTCATCCGTATTTTGAAGCGCTTCCTTCACATCTTCTCGATAGTCCACAAATAGTTGTCCGGTACCGTCTACGTAGATCGGGAGTTCGCGATCCGAATACGGGCTCGGGATGACCGGCTCCTCTGTGACAAAAATCTTGTCGTAATCGAGCGTGAACTGATTTTTCCCAATCGATCCATCGAACGGGAACTTCCCTTCTTTCGCCCGAAACGCATTAATGTTTGTCTGAAGCTGTTGCAAACGTTCCGACACACGCAAATCAATCAATTTGACGGTCGGTTCCGTTTCGACATCGACGAGAATATACTGGAACAATCCACCACCCTCAAAGCTATTCCCTGGAGGGTCTGCTAAATATCCTGGCACGAGCCGGGCAAACTCGATTGGATAACGCTCCATGAGCGGCGTTTCCGCTGGTTTTGTTTTAATGGGCAATACGCCAGATTGTTCACGATATGCATCGACCGCACTTTGTACGGTATTCAACTGGTCTTCGTACGGAATATTGTTAGCTCGTTCCGAGTCCGGGAACATACATCCTGCCAACAAAGTCGTTAACAGTAGGCTAACAGCGATGATACTCTTTTTCATGGCCTATCCTCCCGTCGGTCCTGAGACGACGACAAAAATCATAATTACTGTCCCAAATAAGAAAATGATGAACGCAATCAGGCGCACAAGCGTCGCGAACCATCCGGTCAGTTTCGTGTGACTGATGGCGACCATCAGTGCAGCGATGGCAAAAGCACCTATCCCCGCAAATGAAATCCACATTTTGATGAGTGACGGTGTCACGTCTACCCCCTACTTTCTCTATGTTCTCCAGACTTCAAGTGTAGCAAAAAAAAGCGAGGAACTGAACGAAAACGTCAGTTCCTCTCCGAAGTATTATTCTTCAAAATGAAACACTTGTTCCATCTCGTGCTTTTGTGGACGTCTCATGAGTTTTTTCACTTCATCATGAGGACTCTTTCCTTCAAATAGCACGTTATAGAGTGCTTCCGTGATTGGCATTTCGACACCCGCTTCTTTCGCGAGCGAATGTGCCGCCTCACAGGCGCGGACACCTTCGACGACCATTCCCATGTTTCCAAGAACGTCTTCAAGCTTTTCGCCGCGTCCGATTGCGTTGCCGGCCCGCCAGTTTCGGCTATGTTGCGACGTCGCCGTCACAATCAAATCCCCGATTCCTGTCAATCCAGAGAAAGAGGCCGGATTGGCTCCAAGCTTCACTCCAAGTCGGGCAATTTCCACAATCCCACGTGTCATGAGGGCAGCTTTTGCATTGTCCCCATAACCAAGTCCGTCGGTCATACCTGCAGCAAGAGCGATAATATTTTTAAGCGCCCCGCCATACTCGGCACCGACGACATCCGAGTTCAAGTAAACGCGGAATTGATCGTTTGTGAGCAGCTCCTGCACTTCGTCAGCGACATCGAGGTCCTCACAAGCAATCGTGATTGTCGTTGGTTTCCGTACTGCGACTTCTTCAGCGTGAGTCGGTCCGGTCAAGACACCAATGGCCCGACGTTTCGACGGGTCGATTTCTTCCGCAATGATTTCCGAGAGACGTTTGTGCGTTTTCGGTTCAATCCCTTTTGCGGCATGAACGATGGTGACCGGTTCCTTCAACATGGTGTTCAACTGTTTCGAGACAGGACGGATCGCCGAGCTTGGGACGACAAGGAAGACAATGTTGCGTCCGTCGAGCGCTTCCTTCAAATCTGTCGTGGCCCGAATCGATTCCGGTAACGGTGCGTCTTTCAAATAAAACGAGTTTGTATGAGACGAATTGATCTCGTCCACATGCTCTTGTTCACGTCCGTAGAGCAGGACGTCATGACCATTATCCGCTAATACGAGCGAGATGGCCGTTCCCCAACTTCCCGCTCCAATGACAGCTACATTTGCCATAAGTGGCACCCCCGTTATTAGTTTTTCTGACGAGCCACGATATGAATCGGCGTCCCGGTGAAGTCAAATGCTTTACGGATTTGATTATCTAAATAACGTTTATACGAGAAATGCAACAATTCAGGATCGTTGACGAACAGGACGAACGTCGGCGGCTCGATGGCAACTTGAGTCGCGTAGTTGATCTTCAAACGTTGTCCTTTATCTGTCGGTGTCGGGTTCATCGCGACCGCGTCGACGATGACATCATTCAATACGCTCGTCGAGATCCGACGACGATGTGTCTCTGCCACTTGCTTGATGACAGGCAACAATGTCTGCAACCGTTTCGACGTAAGTGCCGACAAGAAGACAATCGGTGCATAATCAAGGAACAAGAATTCTTTGCGAATTTCCTCTTCCATCTTCTTCATCGTCTTATCATCTTTTTCGACTGCATCCCACTTGTTGACGACGATGACAATCGCCTTCCCGGCTTCATGGGCGAGACCGGCAACACGTTTATCTTGTTCGATGATTCCTTCTTCACCATCAAGGACGACGAGGACGACGTTTGAGCGTTCAATCGCCTTTTGCGCGCGCATGACGCTGTAACGTTCTGTCGATTCGTATACTTTCCCGCGTTTGCGCATACCAGCCGTATCGATGATGACGTACTCTTGTCCGTCACGTGTGAACGGAGTATCAATCGCATCGCGAGTCGTTCCAGCGATGTTTGACACGATGACACGATCTTCACCAAGAATTGAGTTCGTCAAACTAGACTTCCCGACGTTTGGACGACCAATCAACGAGAACTGAATGACGTCTTCGTTATATTCAAATTCATCCTTTTCAGGAGCAAGTTCGAACACTTGGTCTAACAAGTCACCAAGTCCTAACCCGTGTGTACCCGAAATTGGGAACGGATCGCCGAATCCTAGTGAATAGAACTCATACATGAGATCTCTCATTTCAAAGTTATCCACTTTGTTGACGGCAAGGACAATCGGTTTGTTCGAACGGAACAACAAGTTCGCTACTTCTTCATCGGCTGCTGTGATGCCTTCGCGACCGTTCACCATGAAGATAATGACATCCGCCTCATCGATGGCAAGTTCAGCCTGATGACGCATTTGGACGAGCAACGGCTCGTCTCCTACTTCGATCCCACCTGTATCAATCAAATGGAACTTACGGTTGAGCCACTCTCCTGTACCATAAATACGGTCACGTGTGACACCTGGTTTATCATCGACGATTGAGACACGATCTCCGATGATGCGGTTAAAAATTGTGGATTTCCCGATATTCGGGCGGCCAACGATGGCCACTGCTGGAATTCCCATAACAACACCTCACTAATCTTTCTATCAAAATTTCATCATTTCAACATTTCGAAACGCAACTTACCTATCATATCACAGGCAAAATTAAGTGACCATACAAAAAGAAGCGGGAGCATGACTCCCGCTTGAACGATCATCTTATTTAGAGTCGTCCGAAGATTCATCACCTGTCAGTTCAGAGACAGAGAATCCTCCTTGGTCGCTGTATTCGTCGAGTAACGCTTGATCATCATCTTGACGAGTCGGTTCAGATGATTCGAGTGCACGCATCGACAATGAGATTTTCTTATCATCGAGATGAACATCTAATACTTTGACTTTCACTTCTTGGCCTTCTGATAAAACTTCAGATGGCGTTGCGATGTGACGGTTTGCGATTTGCGAGATATGAAGGAGACCTTCCACTTGTGGTGCGACCTCGACGAAAGCACCGAACGTCACGAGACGTTTGACAGTTCCTTCGATCACATCACCCGGTTGAATTTTCCCTTCAATCGTTTCCCACGGACCTGGTTGTGTCTCTTTAATCGAGAGCTTCACTTTTTCATTATCCAAGTCGAGACCAAGGACCTTCACTTTGACGCGGTCGCCTTCTGTTACGACATCGCTCGGCTTATCAACACGGCTGTGCGCCATTTCTGAGATATGGACGAGACCGTCCACACCGCCGATATCAACGAACGCACCGAAGTCTGTCAAACGTTGAACCGTTCCTTCGATCACTTGACCGACTTCGAGCGATTCAAGCGTCTCTGATTTCTTGGCGCTCATTTCTGCTTCGACAACTGCTTTATGTGACAAGATGACGCGATTTTTTTCGCGATCAATCTCGACGACTTTTACGGTAATTGGTTTGTTTAAATAAGACGAGAAGTCTTCGACGAAGTGACTTTCGACAAGAGATGCCGGGATAAATCCACGGATTCCGATATCGACGACAAGGCCACCTTTGACCTTATCTTTCACCATCACTTCAAACACTTCGCCCGATTCGAATTTCTCGACAATTCGATCCCATGCTGCTTCAGCATCGACGTCTTTTTTCGAAACGACCACTTCTTCGTCCGTGACTTTTTTAACTTTGACACGAATCTCGTCGTTCACTTGGAGTGATTCGTTTAAATCGTCTAGATGCATGCTTGATACTTCGCTAATTGGCAAAATCGCTTCGGTTTTATAACCGATATCGATCAGCGCTTGCTTGTCCTCGATTTTGACAACTGTTCCGGTCACAATTTGACCACGATTAATTTCAAAATCAGGCATATCTTTCATTTCTTCGACCATTCCAACACTACCCCCTCACGATGAGTACAAAAAGGAGCGCCCTGAGGCGCTTACACCTAGTATAAATCTCTTATAATTCCGAGAATTTGTCAAGGCGTTATGAAGATTGTACCTCTATTGAAAGAAGTTTAAACCTCAATTCCTCAAACCTATAATTACTTCGTGAATGAATGTTTCAAATAGAGGTCGGCAATTGTATTCATGATTAAGTCAGCCGCCTCTTGTGCGTTTGCCTTACGTTCCTTCAAAGGAGCCAAATCAATCGGCTTTCCAATGACGACACGCAATTTCGCACGAAACTTATATCTACCGATGATGGCAATCGGTAAAATGTGCGCGTCTGAACGCATCGCAAAGAAACCAACCCCGGCTTGCGCCTTTCCTAACGTCCCATCTTTTGAACGTGTACCCTCAGGGAAAATCGAGATGACCTCGTCTTCTTTTAGCTTTTGAAGAACAACTCGTAGCGCCTGACGGTCACCTTCCCCACGCGATACAGGAATTTGTCCCGAACGGTTCAAAATATGCTTCAATACAGGAACGCTGAAAAGCTCTTTTTTCGCAAAGAATCGTAATGGACGTTCTTTCGGAATCGCACATGCGAGGAGGACCGGGTCCCAGTTTGACTGGTGGTTCGAACAGACGAGAATCGATCCATCTTTTGGGACATGTTCGCGTCCGATGAATTCGACGCGAAACGATGCGAGTTGAATGATGTTCACGACGGCCCTAGCCATCCGATACATTCCAAACGGACCATTGTTCAACGGTTTACTCATGCTTTCACCTCTTCAATTAATCGTTCAATCGCCGAGACGACCCCATCAATCGACAACGTCGTCGTATCGAGATAATGAGCATCTTCAGCTTGACGGAGAGGCGCGACCTCGCGCTCTGAATCACGTTTGTCACGAAGAGCGATTTCTTCCTTCAATCGCTCGTAATCACTCGGGATTCCTTTTGATACATTTTCCTCATGGCGACGGCGTGCCCGTTCTTCGACCGAGGCAGTCATAAACACTTTTAAATCTGCGTTCGGTAACACATGCGTGCCGATATCGCGCCCATCCATGACGACACCGCCATGCTTCGCCAAATCACGCTGTAAATCCATCAAGGCATCCCGTACTTCCGATTGACGGGCGACAAAACTCACATTATTCGTCACTTCACTAGAGCGAATGACATCTGTCACTTCTTGTTCGCCATCGAATACACGTTGCCCTTCTTCAGATGGCACGAGACGAATCGACATGTTCTCGATCATCTTTGCAAGTGCGGGACCATCTTCAAGATTAATCTCCTCGTTTAAAGCACGATATGTGACTGCTCGATAAATCGCACCTGTGTCTATATAGACATAGCCCAATTGTTTCGCCAACGACTTGGCGATTGTACTTTTCCCGGCACCAGCCGGTCCATCTAAAGCAATTTGTAACGATTTTTTCATACAAAACGGGTATCGAGTGTGTCCGATACCCTCCTCCTCTCGGTCTATAATCCCGAGAACATCATAACAGTTTTTTATCTTGAAGAAAATACAGACCCTGTCCGCTTACGCGCTTCAAGTTGAACGCGGAAACAGTATCGTAAAATCGTCTCCTGATCACGAGGGGTCAAATCTTCGAATGCCAAAGAAAGCTCTTGCTTCACTTCTTGTTTATGTATACGTACTAAACGACTCTTCACACGAAAGAGTTGCGGCGCACCCTGCTCATCTTCAATTCGGAACACAACGATGAGCGATTCGTTTACTTCAACGGGCACACGGTTCGCAATAATTTTCATACCGCCTGCCGATACGTCAAGCGACGTCGTTTCGAATGATTCGAAGTCTGCCCCATCTGCCGCAACGACTGTCACATCAATCATTTCAGGGACGCGCAAATATTCACGTCGTTGAATTCGTTTGATTTTTTTCTCATCCGGCATCTTGAAAGCATAGCGAATCGTCATCTGCGCATCACTGATTCGTTTCGCGACTTTCGTATCAAATGCGAACAACTGGTTATCCCCTTTGAAAAAGTAAACACGCATCTCTTCTTCTTCATGTAAGAAGAAGGTTTTAAGCGTCGTCATGTCGCTTGGTGATTCAATCCAAACGATTTGATCCACAATGGCAGCAATCTTTGTTTTCCCCTCATTCCGTCCTTCTACTTCGATTCGTAATTCTTGTCCTTCTTTCAGCATATGCATGTTCCCCTTTATTTAAATTGACGACGATTGGACAGATTGGCTGCTCGTACAAGTAGAAGTGCAACCATCCATAAAATGACGATATAGAGCACGGCCGGCAACTTATGATTCGGTTCTAAAATCAAGATCAAATCAAACGTCCCGTGGATGACCGTTGCAGAAAAAATTGCCATAAACAGCCACACCCGCTCACGTGCCGAATGTTTGGCACGCCCCAAACAGTAGCCCATGACAACCGCAAACAATGCATGGCCGCTCACGGGTAAAATGGCGCGCCAAATCGCGATTTCTAATGAATCGTACACCCATAAGTATAAAAAATTCTCTAACGTCGCAAAGCCTAATGAGCAGGCGACCGCATAGAGAATCCCGTCGTAGTAATCATCAAAGACTTTATGTATATATATTGTATAATAAATCATAAACCACTTAAAAAACTCTTCGAGTAAGGCAGTGGTGACATATGCCTGCCAAAACGGACCAGTCAGCACCCCTTCTTCAACGAACGCATATTGGATAAACATGATCGGGAAAACGAGAACGGCCCCGGCCACGAAAGAACGAATCACATATCCGAGCGGTTCTGCTTCCAATTCATGGCGAAGATAGAAGTAGGAAAGAAGGGCAAGCCCTGGTGCCACCGCAGACAAGGCGATTGCGATCATGACGCATCTCTCCTTTCTCTCATTAGCATACACTGAATTGTCTGAAAGAAAAAGTGTGTAACGCCTAGAAAATGGAAATATCCATAAAAATAATTAGGAGGTCATTTATGAATCATTTATTACTTATTCACACAGGCGGTACAATCGCTATGTCCCAATCCGGTACAGGACACGTCGAACCGAGCGATGTGAATCCAATCGACGCTACACTTCCGAAGGCGACGGACATTGCCCACATTACAACGAAGCATTTCTCAAATATCCCATCTCCACATATGACACCCGATAAAATGCTTGAACTGGCTCAATTCATTCAGCATGAGTTGACGCAGGACACGTATGACGGAGTCGTGATCACACATGGAACAGATACGCTTGAAGAAACGGCTTACTTCTTGCAGATTACGCTCGGTGCGCCTGTACCAATCGTCTTGACAGGAGCGATGCGTTCCTCGAATGAAGTCGGTTCAGACGGTGAATTCAATTTAATTACCGCTCTTCGGGTCGCAAAGAGTGAATCGGCTCGCGGAAAAGGGGTACTCGTCGTGTTCAATGGAGAGATCCATTCGGCATTCAACGTCACAAAAACACATACGTCATCCGTTGATACGTTCAAATCGGTCCATTTCGGAAACGTGGGTATGGTCACAAAGGATCACGTACTCATCTATAGTCAACCGGCAACGAGACAGCCTAAAATGATTCCGTCCATCTCAAAACGGGTAGCTGTGTTAAAAGTCGTCGCGGGAATGGAGCCTGATTTACTCGAATCGGTGATGGAGCTTGGATACGACGGACTCGTCCTCGAAGTATTAGGACAAGGCAATGTCCCACCGACACTTTTGCCGGCGCTCGAGCGCTTGGTCAAGGAAATCCCCGTCGTGATTGTCAGCCGTTGCTTTAACGGAATCGTCCAAGACGTATACGGTTATGCCGGTGGCGGAAAACAATTGAAAGAGATGGGGATCATTTTCTCGAACGGGTTGAATTCGCAAAAAGCTCGCCTGCGTTTACTCGTGGAACTCGAATCCGGTTCTTCTCAATCCGTCATGGAACATAGCTTTAGCTTCCAGCAATAACCTTGCGCTTCCGCATTCCCTTCCCTACAATGAGCAAAGAGGTGATTTTCAGTGAATAAACAAGCGATTATTGTGGGTGCTGGACCATGTGGTCTATCAGCGGCCATCGAGTTAGAGAAGATTGGGGTTTCTTGTACGGTTATTGAACGTGGAAATATCGTTGATGCAATCTATCGATATCCGACCCATCAAACGTTCTTTTCATCTGCAAACCTGTTAGAAATCGGGGACATCCCGTTTATATGTAAAGATTTAAAGCCACGTCGACAAGATGCACTCGTTTACTATCGGGAAGTCGTCACCCGTACCGGATTGAACGTCCATCCGTTCGAGAACGTCGAATCAGTAGAAAAAATCGACAATCGGTTTGTCGTGACGTCAAGACATGAGCGTCGTGGTGAAATCGTTCGCGAGGCAGATTATGTGATTTTAGCCACAGGATATTATGGACGTCCTCGTATGCTCGATGTACCTGGTGAGGAGTTACCACACGTCCACCATTATTTCCACGAGGCCCATCCGTACTATCGACAACACGTCACCATTATCGGGGGAAAGAACTCTGCAGTCGATGCGGCAATCGAACTCGAAAAAGCCGGAGCGTACGTGACCGTGCTTTATCGCGGTGACTCTTATAGTCCTTCGGTGAAGCCATGGGTTCTGCCTAACTTCGATTCACTCGTCCGACATGAGAAAGTTCGGATGGAATTTGAAGCGACAATCGATCGCATTACCGAAGACGGTGTCTATTATCACCAACATGGGGAAGAGAAGCACGTGTATGCCGATCACGTCCTCGCGATGACAGGGTATCAACCAGATCATCATCTTTTTGAAAATGCGGGAATCACAATCGATGAGGAGAGCGGTGTTCCGACGTTTGATGAGGAATCGTTCGAAACGAATGTCGAGCATTTGTTCATCGCTGGTGTTGTCGCTGCCGGCAACGATGCGAATAAGATTTTTATCGAGAACGGTCGCTTTCATGGGAAAGCCATCGCAGACACGATCGCAAATCGTATTCAAGTATAAAAAAGTTCGG
>NZ_JAPEHX010000130.1:0-963 GCF_028823655.1 Exiguobacterium sp. B2(2022)
TTCGTATCATTTGCTCGACCGTTTCCTCGTGCTCATTGAATCGAAACAAATTCATCCGATTATCGTCTTGACGAAGATGGACTTGCTCGATGAACATGAAGTCGAGCCGATACAAGAAGCGATTGCACGTTACCGGGCCATCGGATATGACGTGATTGAGACATCGACAGAGCATGCGCACGGAGTGGATGAAGTGCGCGGTCTCTTTAAAGGGAAGACGAGTGTCTTCGCCGGTCAGACCGGTGTCGGGAAAAGTTCGTTACTTAACGCCGTCGCGCCAGAGCTCGAGTTGGCGACAGGGGAAATCTCTAAATCACTCGGTCGAGGAAAGCACACGACGCGTCACGTGACGTTAATTCAATTAGCGGACGGTCTTGTTGCCGACACACCTGGATTTTCAAGCTTGGAGTTTCCTCAAGAACTTGAGGCAGACGAACTCAGATGGTGCTTCCCTGATTTCGTGGAACGCCATGACGATTGTAAGTTCCGCGGATGTGCTCACCTGAATGAACCGGGATGTGCCATCAAACAAGCCGTTGAAAATGGTGAAATCGCTTCAACAAGGTACGAGAATTATGTTACCTTTATGGAGGAGTTAAACGATCGAAAACGGAGGTATTGACAGATGATTAAAATTGCACCATCTATTTTAGCGGCCGACTTTGCCAATTTGGAGGCGGAAGTGAAAGCTGTCCAAGAAGCGGGAGCGGACTATATCCATTTTGACGTCATGGACGGACAGTTCGTGCCGAACATCTCGATTGGTCTGCCGGTCCTCGCAAGCTTGCGTAAAAAATCAGACATGGTCCTCGATGTGCATTTGATGATTGACCAACCGGAACGTTATGTCGAAGACTTCGTGAAAGCGGGAGCGGACATCGTGACCGTTCACGTGGAAGCGACGAACCATTTGCATCGCGTCTTGCAACAAATCAAAGCGGCAGGTGCAAAATGTGGAGTCGT
>NZ_JAPEHX010000131.1:0-954 GCF_028823655.1 Exiguobacterium sp. B2(2022)
TGTTTTGAACGACGAAGATTGCTGGTGATTTGAATGCACCTGCAAAGTTCAATCCTTCATAGAAGTCACCTTGTGATGAGCCACCGTCACCTGTGTAAGTAATAGCGACATTTTTGTTGCCGTTGCGTTTGAGGCCCATTGCCACACCCGCAGTTTGAATGATTTGTGCACCGATGATGATTTGCGGCATCAATACGTTGACACCTTCAGGGATGCGGTTTCCTGCCACGTGTCCACGTGAGAACAAGAACGCTTGATAAAGCGGAAGTCCGTGGAATACGAGTTGTGGAATATCACGGTATCCTGGAAGGATCCAGTCCTCTTTGTCGAGCGCGTATTGCGTCCCGATCATCGTCGCTTCTTGACCTGCCACTGGCGCGTAGAATCCTAGGCGTCCTTGACGGTTAAGTGAGATGGCGCGTTGGTCCCAGATTCGAGTATAGACCATGCGGCGCATGAGTTCCTGAAGTTGCTCGTCCGTTAGGTCAGGCATTGCGTCTTGGTTGACGACCTCACCCTTCTCGTCGAGAATACGGAACGTTTGGAAGTTTTCTTCCACGTTTTGAAGTACCTGAACGTTGTTCATTCGTTTCACCTCATCCTTTCAACTATGAGACAATTGTCTTTTTTGTGATCAAACACTATCTCAAATCTTACGTGTATCTGTCCAAAAAAGCAATCTGTATTAACGTAATTCAGGAAAGTTATGCTCTCCTGCCGTTTCCTAGTTAGTATAAAACGGGTTGTTATAATAACGCAAAAAATATGCTTACCGAAATAAAACGCTTACATTCAAGGGATATGACCTTCATTTTGTCTCTGTATCATTTTCGTTTCACCTTCTGTACCATCCACATTCTTCTCTCTTTAAATATGATATAATCAATCATATACGTTTTATAGAAAGGAAGTTGCACATGTTAACGATGAAAGACGTCATTCGCGAAGGAGACG
>NZ_JAPEHX010000132.1:0-929 GCF_028823655.1 Exiguobacterium sp. B2(2022)
GTATGTTTCAAGACGTGAAGTAAATGGATCTTGATCCCTTGTATGTCCATTTTAGCAACTTCTCGGGCTGTGTCGAGCATCATCTCTAGTGTTTCACCGGGTAAACCGTTGATGATATGAACACAGACACGGATGTTGTGGCGCCGAAGTTTTGCAAGACCGCTCAAAAATGTCTCGTAGTCATGTCCGCGATTGATTTTTTTCGCCGTCGTGTCATGAATGGTCTGAAGGCCGAGCTCCACCCAAAGCGACGTACGTTCATTCAATTCTGCCAAATAGGCGACGACATCGTCTGGCAAGCAGTCCGGACGTGTCGCAATCGAGAGACCGACGACGCCTTCTTCTTGAAGTGCAGGTTCGTACAACTCACGTAACCGTTCGACCGGCGCGTACGTGTTACTGAATGCTTGGAAATAAGCGATGTAGTTGGCGTTCTTCCACTTTTGGTGAAGACGAGCCTTTACTTCGGCAAACTGAACGGGAATCGGATCGCAAGCATTTCCTGCAAAGTCACCACTCCCGTCGTCTGAACAGAACGTACATCCTCCCTTTGAGACGCGCCCGTCACGGTTCGGACAGGTGAATCCGCCATCGAGCGGGACTTTGAACACCTTTCCTCCATATTCTCGGCGATACGCCTCGTTCAACGTATGATATCGGTTTTGACCAAATGGATTCATTCAACATCTCTCCTTCCTTGCTCATGCTATCACAAATGAAAAATGACAAAACTTCATAATAAGTAATTTTTCTTGACACTTCTTTGGCATTCGTTTAGGTTTGATAAGGAAATCTTGTCGATTCGGCCATTTGTGCCGATTTTTTTTGATGTGAAAGAGGAATGAAAGGAGGACTTGGTGTGAACAATAAAATGCCAATTTCGGTATGGATTCTAGTCATTGCGATGGCGCTCAATACAACGGCGGCGT
>NZ_JAPEHX010000133.1:0-924 GCF_028823655.1 Exiguobacterium sp. B2(2022)
CGCTCGCTCGGACTCGACACGTCGAAAGAGCGCTCGCTCTGGCGGGACCGCGCGCTCGTTGAATTGAATATCGCCGTCCTCCAGTCGTTCGAGCGAGCGGGTGTCACAATCGTTGATCATCATACCGCCGCCAAACAGTTCAAACGATTCGAAAAGAATGAACGGGAAGCGGGGCGTGAGGTCACAGGGCAGTGGAGCTGGCTCATCCCCCCTCTATCGCCTGCGACGACGCACGTCTTTCATGAACATTATGACAACATCATCAAAACGCCGAACTTGTTCGCACGAAGCGGATGTCCGTTCTCTGGGTTTCGTCAGCCGGTAAAAGAGGAAATAAAAGGCTAGAACCGAGAGAAAGGATGATTGCTGTGGCAGTCCCACTTTGGAAACGAGCCGTCGCCGGTCAAATCGACCAAGTTGTCTTTCAGACGCCGGCCAAATTGATTGAAAAGGCCATCCGTAAAAAGGTATGGCCCGACAAGGAAGTGAAGCGGTATTACTTACCGACCGTTGTGACGATGGCCGGAGAGGTTTATTGCATGTTGTATCTAAACGGTCAAACCGTTGGCGACCGTGTCGTCGGAATCAAAGTCGTGAGTGCGGACGGGCGTCCGCTCTCCCTTGAGCAGGTCATCAAACGAACGCTTTATAAAGACGTCGTCTATCCGGCGACGCTTGGGATTCCACTCATTCGAGCGCTCCAACAGATGAAGTCAAACAAAGACCTCGAGTTGCCGCATGACGAGTTCGCCCATACGAAACTCATCTCGACCAAGTGAAAAAACAGAGCGGCCGCGTGTCGCTCTGTTTTTGTGTCTCATTCGGTCGGCTAGGAATCGGTATAGAAAATAAGGTATAATGAGGTTGGAGTGAACTACTCGCCACTTATTTGCTTCGCAAATTGAAGGGGGAGCTTCTTGGGAA
>NZ_JAPEHX010000134.1:0-911 GCF_028823655.1 Exiguobacterium sp. B2(2022)
ACGCCGACAAATTCGAGTGGCGTCCCTTGTGTGTCCGTCCGAAAGAAACTCAAGTACATCGTCCGGAGGAGCGGATAGACGAGAAAGACACCAAACAAGATGATGGACGGAGACAAGTACAACAGCCCGCTCGCCGCGTCCGACATTCTCGTGCGGACCTTCTCTCTCGGTAAAGCGACCGTCATTGGAACACCTCCAACGCCTCAAACAGCTTCGGCTGTCGTGGCTCGATGCGCTGTCCGGTCGCGTCAAAGAGCGACATCTGTTTCGGTTCCACGTAACACGCCACTTTTTCTCCGACGGTGAGTGGCCATTGTCCTGGCCATTTCGCTAGCCATTCATTGCCACCGACATCGAACGCAAGGATCGTCTCGGTTCCGAGTACTTCGATGTTTTTCAGCTCCGCATAAAACGTAACGTCTTCGTCGGCAGGTTTAATCTGTTCTGGACGTACGCCGAGCGTCGCTTCTGACACTTCTGTCAATGCGTTCGGATGGAACAGGCGCCCGTCCGCTGCTATCCACCCTTTTTCTTGTCGGGTGACCTCGACTAGGTTCATCGGGGGCGACCCAATGAACGAGGCGACGAACGTGTTCGCCGGCTTATTGTACAGGTCGAGCGGCTTCCCGACTTGTTGCACTTCCCCTTCATTGAGAAGCATGATCCGGTCCGCCATCGTCATCGCTTCGACTTGGTCATGTGTGACATAAATCATCGTCAGTCCAAGTTTTCGCTGCAACTGGCGAATCTCCGAGCGCATTTTTGCCCGCAGTTTCGCGTCCAAGTTCGAGAGCGGCTCATCCATCAGGCAAATCGGTGCCTCCGTCACGATGGCTCGTGCCAACGCGACACGTTGTCTCTGACCACCTGACAGTTCACGCGGCTTCCGTTTCAAATAATCGGTGAGTCCG
>NZ_JAPEHX010000135.1:0-887 GCF_028823655.1 Exiguobacterium sp. B2(2022)
AAAATACTAAAGAAGGTCACCAGTTCAAATGAAACCACAAAAGAATAGTGATTACTGCTGTATTGATTAATTGAGAGGTTACTAAAGACCAAATACCAAAGCCTTCATAAGCGATAAATATGCCAATAGATCCAGATATAAATGCAGCAATTAAAGTCGAATAAAATTGAATTTTAAATTTTAATTTTTTTGCTATGAATGAATTTTGTATAGAATTTATTGCACCTAGAAATAGACTTAACGACAGTATTCTAATCACTGATATTAAAATTTCTTCATCGTAAAACCTTCAAATTATTGGCGCTAAGAAAAATAATAAAGTGTATAGTATTGTAGAAATGAACAGACTAAAGTAAAACACTGTCGAATAATCTAACCTATCTGTATCTTTTTTTTGAATTAATGCGATATTTAAACCACTCTGTACTAAGATAATTGTGATTCCTAACATAATGTTTACAATTGCCAGGACACCATAATCTGTAGGTGAGAGTAATCTTGCTAAAACTATCTGAATCCCAAACTGCATTCCTAAATATCCAAATTTTTCCATAAATTTCCATAAAAAGGAGTTTATGAATTTATTATTTAATTCTTCAGACATATTTACACCTCTGTATTATATTTATTTAATTTATCCCAAAGTGACTTAGTTTTAAAGTTAGCATCTAATTTCAAAAGCCGTTGTAAAATACTCGTTTCAGTCAGACCGTTTATTAAAGTACAACACACGTGATTGCTTATTATTTCCACACTTTCAGGTAGAAGATGAATATAATTGAAGCCTGAGGTTAATAAACATTTATAGCATAATAAAATCTTCTGTTTGTGGTTGTTTTAGTTAAAATATCAATGGCTCTGTGCTAAAACTTTAGTCAATAGATGAA
>NZ_JAPEHX010000136.1:0-879 GCF_028823655.1 Exiguobacterium sp. B2(2022)
ACGCTTGGGAAACGGAAGCAAAACTGAAGTCGATCTTGAACCGTCTTGGTCTTCCTGACGTGTCCGTCGATGTGAACGCCTTGTCAGGTGGACAACAAAAGCGTGTCGCTCTCGCTGCAGCGTTACTCGACGAAGCGGACCTATTGCTCTTAGACGAGCCGACGAACGAACTTGATGCCGACACGATCGCATGGCTCGAGACGATGCTTGCGGATTATCGTGGAGCCATCCTTCTCATCACCCACGATCGTTATTTCTTAAATCGTGTCACAAACCATATCTTAGAGATTGCAGACGGGACGAGTTATTTCTATAACGGGAACTATGAGCTGTTCCTTGAGAAGCGGGCCGAACGAAAAGCACGGGCACAATCGATGGAACAGAAACGGCAAAATATTTTACGTCGTGAACTCGCTTGGTTACGTCGAGGCGCAAAAGCACGAACAACGAAACAAAAAGCACGCATCCAGCGCGTCGAAGACTTAAAGCACCAAGAGAGCTTAGCTGAAGAGGAATCACTCGACGTTTCTGTCGGGTCTCGCCGACTCGGTAAAAAGGTCATCGAGGTCGAGGACTTGTCTTTTGGATACGACGATTCTCTCCTCATACAGCAGTTCAATTGGATTTTCGGACGCCGTGAACGCTACGGCATTGTTGGACCGAACGGGAGCGGGAAATCAACACTTATGAACCTGCTCGCCAAGCGTTTGGAACCGACAAACGGTACCATCGTGCACGGGGAAACAGTCCATCTCGGCTATTACGGTCAACAAGTCGAGTTTGAAGACGAATCACGACGCGTGATCGACGAAATCGAGCGGATTGCGAAAGTGATTTATACGCCGGACGGCGAGACAATCACGGCCGGTCAAATGCTCG
>NZ_JAPEHX010000137.1:0-855 GCF_028823655.1 Exiguobacterium sp. B2(2022)
TCGGGCGACAGCCCTCGACCGTCTCGCGGGAGATCAGACGGAACCCCGGCTACGAGTCGGGACGTGCACAGAGACGCTACGAAAAGGCAAAGACCCATTGCGGCGCCAAGACGAAGCTCGATGACACGATGCGCCGGACAATCACCGAGAAACTGTGGGCGACCTGGTCGCCGGAACAAATCGTCGGCCGCCTCTTCGCAGGAAAAATCGCCTTCTCCACCATCTACCGTTGGATCTATACGGGACAGATAGACGTGCCCGCGACCGTGCTCCGCCAGAAGGGGAAACGTCAAAAGCCGGTCGAGACACGGGGGCGATTCAACGTCGGATTGTCCATCGCCAAGCGCCCGAGAGAGGTGCGTGCACGCAAGACATTCGGGCACTGGGAGCTCGACACCGTCGTCTCCGGGCGTGGGAAGTCGAAGGCATGCGTCGCGACGTTCGTCGAACGAAAGAGCCGGTTCTATATCGCCCTTCCGATGACGGACCGTAGCGCCTCCTCGATGGAGATGGCGATCCAGGCAGTGCACGGTGCCTTCCCCGTGGCCGCGTTCAGGACGGCGACGACGGACCGGGGCAAGGAGTTCAGCTGTCACGAACGTATCCGGACGTCGCTCGGCGTGCCACTCTATTTCGCCGACCCGTACGCGTCCTGGCAACGAGGGAGCAACGAGAACGCCAACGGTCTCCTCCGCGAGTTCTTCCCGAAAGGAACGGACTTCGCGAAGGTCGGTGACGGCGAACTCGCGGATGCGCTCGCCAAGATCAACGGGCGACCGAGGAAATGCCTCGGCTGGCGAACCGCACACGAGGCATTCACCGAGGAAGTGTTGCGCTTAATTTGACAAACCATCA
>NZ_JAPEHX010000138.1:0-802 GCF_028823655.1 Exiguobacterium sp. B2(2022)
CATGATTGTAGAACGATATGTAGGTTTCGATGGCCGACGTGAGTTCGCTATAGGCCTGGAATTCACGCAGGTAGTACATCTCGACTTTCAGGGTACCCCAAAAACCCTCGATCGGGGCGTTGTCGAGACAACGTCCGACCCGGGACATGCTGTGGGTCAGTCCTGCGTCTTCTACTATGCGTTTGAACCCTCTCGATGTGTATTGATACCCTCGGTCGCTATGGATCATCGGACCCGCTCCTGTACGGAGCCCCGCGATCGCTGGCATCATCGTCTGGAAGACGAGTCCGTTGTTGTTGGACTTCCCGACGCGATAGGCGACGATCGAGCCGTCATAGAGGTCGATGATCGCGCTCAGATACGCCTTCCTTCCGGCGCCATATTTAAACTCGGTGACGTCGGTGCACCATTTCTCGTCCGGTCGGGACGCGCTGAATTCCCGGTTCATCAGGTTCTCGGCCACATGCTGCGGGGACGATTTTTTGTACCGCTTTCGCTTCTGGCGGATGACCGAACGAATCTCATGGATGCGCATGAGACGATAGATGCGCTTCTCGTTGTATGCCGGCAGGCCATGCTGGCGTCGTCTGCGGTTGACCGTCATGGTGATCCGTCGATAGCCGTAGGTCCCGTTCACCTGGTCGTAGAGGAGGCGGATGTCCTCCAGTAGGCTCAGGTTCTCCTCCTCGCGTACCGAGACGGTACGCTTCAACCATTTATAGTAGGCGGCCCGTGAGACCTGCGCGATTTCACACAGGAGCACGACCGGGAACGTATCGGTTGTCGACATTTCCTCGATGGC
>NZ_JAPEHX010000139.1:0-766 GCF_028823655.1 Exiguobacterium sp. B2(2022)
ACGCTTTCATTTCAAGTTCGACATATGCCTCCACCCATTGTTCGCACGATTGATACCTGCTATCCCAATCAGCACGGGCCTCCTTTGCCACTTCGCTGACTTCTCTCACAATCGATGGCCGCATCTGTTTCAGTCGCGGCACAATCTCATGGCGAATTTGATTCCTTAAGTAAGTACGTTCTTGGTTTGTTGCGTCTTCGCGCCACTCTAATTCATTCTGTCGTGCATACTCGATCAGTTGAGCTTTCGACTCATGTAACAACGGACGGATGAGCCTCCCGTTACCAAATTGCCGGCTTTCGGGAATCCCTTTCACTTCGATCACGTTTCGATGTAGTTGAATGAGCACTGTTTCTAACTCGTCATCCGCATGATGCGCCGTGGCCAATGTGTCATATCCATATTCGTTCATGACGTCTTCAAAAAATTGATAGCGGGCTTCCCGGTATCGGGCTTGTGATCCTCCATCTTGAAAGCAGAGTTGCGTTCCATGAAACGGAATATGGTAGGTTGCTGCGACGCGGGCGACGAACCTATACTCTTCGTCTGAAGCTTCTCGTACGCCATGATGGACATGCGCCACCGCAACATTCCATCCCTTTTTGACGAGACGATCCAATAAGACAATGGAATCCACCCCACCAGACACTGCGACGAGCACTTTTTTCATGAATTCCCTCCTTGATATAACAAAAGAAGCCATCTCGATTGAGATGGCTTCTTTTCGCTTAGGCTAAGTGACCCGTACGGGATTCGAACCCGTGTT
>NZ_JAPEHX010000013.1:0-48457 GCF_028823655.1 Exiguobacterium sp. B2(2022)
ACCGCACACGAGGCATTCACCGAGGAAGTGTTGCGCTTAATTTGACAAACCATCATTCGAAAAAGTAGGAAGCATTGACTTTCTGTTGAATTTTGGAAAACGTGAGACGAAAGGTTTCATGCTATCATAATGTCAAATCAAATGTGGTGAGGTAAATGACTGATGGTCGAGAAGAACTTTTCAAACCAAACATATCGTAAACATCAAGAGAAACTGTTCGAGCTCGTACGCATGCCAATCGTGACGGAAGACACGGTACAAGAGGCAACGCGATATATGTGTGAGATTGTCGCCGACATGTTAGCAGTTGATACGGTGTCGATTTGGCATTTTGATTCATTCTATCGGTCGATTTCATGCCAAGTCGCCTATTCTCATGAATCAGGGACGCATTATCCAAAGTTAACCATTCATCGTAACCTCGCACCAGACTACTTTGATGCACTTCAAAAAGACCGGGTGCTCGCGATTGAAGATGTTCGGAATCATTCGACGGTGAAGGAACTATACACCGACTATTTTGTAGAAGGAAAGCGAATCCGATCGATGCTCGATGCCCCAATTTATGCGAATAATCGTGTCAAAGGTGTGATTTGTTGTGAGACGTTCCTGCCTCGGGAGTGGACCTATCTGGAAGAGTTAATTGTCAGTACATTGACGGACTTTATCTCGATTCTTTACTTCCGACTCGATCGACAGGCGGTCGATACACACATTCGTCGTCTAGCCTATATGGATGAATTGACGGGTCTTTTAAAAGATACGGGCTTCATCGAGAAGATGGACGAGGAACGTCAGCAACAGCCGCAACAACTTGGCGCTTTAGTTTATTTGAAGGTCGACGATTTTCGGTCAATCGAAGATGCGATCGGAATCGAAAAATCGGATGAGATTGTTCGAGAAGTGGCCAATCGCCTACGTCGTTATGTGGACGAGTCGAACCTGAGTCGCATGTCGCAGTCTGGTTTTGCGATTTGGTTACCGTACGGGGATCGAATCAAACTAAATGCCGTCGCGGATGAGTTGTGTGAAGTTCTCGTACGCGACCCGTTCCTTGTTGATGAGTTAGAAGTCATCTTGACGATGAGCGCGTTTATCGCCGTCGAGCAAAAGGATATCACGACGCTCGAGATGGTTCACCGAACACGCATCGCTGCGAGTGAACGAGCGTTTCAACGGGCTGCGATTGTCTTCTATGAAGAAGAAATGGGGACGAAAGCGGCGAACCGACTGATTTTAGAGATGAATTTACGAAGTGGGCTCGCCGGGAATGAGTTCATGCTGTATTATCAACCGAAAATTGATGCGACGACCGGAGCGCTCAGAGGATTCGAAGGTTTGATGCGCTGGAATCATCCAGAGCGTGGTCTCGTCCCTCCGCTCGATTTCATCCCGCTCGCCGAATCGACGGGGGTCATCATTGACTTAGAAGAATGGGCATTCGTCACGGCCTGTCGCCAGCTCAAGCGATGGCATGATCGGGGAGACCGGTATTCACTTGCCCTCAACTTATCGGCACGTCACTTCCTGTCTGAAGGAGTCGTCGAGAAGTTCGCCCAAATTGCCCGTGAAGAGGGTGTCTGTACGAGCTATTTGACGCTCGAGATTACCGAGAGTGTCGGCATGGAAAACCAACAGCATGTCATTGACCGATTTGTCGCGTTCCGAGAAGAAGGGTTTTCGATTTCAATTGATGACTTCGGGACCGGCTTCTCGGCGTTCGTCTACTTGAAGCACTATCCGATTCACGAGATTAAAATCGATCGTCAGTTCATCCAAGTGACGGAGAACGATCCGACCGGGAACGTCATCGTCGAGTCGATCGTCGACCTCGCGCGAGGACTGAACTTGAAGACCGTCTGTGAAGGAATCGAGACGATTGAGCAGTGGCATGCGTTACGCGAACTCGGCTGTGATGAGATGCAAGGGTATTACTTCTCTAAGCCGTTGCCGCTCGAAGAACTAGAGACATGGATTGATCACTGTACAACAAAGCAAAGGGACGCCTGAGGGCGTCCCTTTTGCTATGGGGTGAAGAGAATTCGGATGGTCGTACCTTGTCCAGGACGGCTTTCGACCTCGACCTTCCCACCGTGCGCTTCGATGATGTCGCGCGAGATGGCCATCCCGAGACCGCTCCCACGGGCATCATCCGTGTTCGTACCACGGTAATAGCGTTCGAATATATAAGGCAACTCGGCTTCGGCAATCCCATTCCCATCATCCTGGATCGTCACGACATCATCACGGACCTGAACCGTCACGATGACCGATTCATCATTATGAAGAAGGGCGTTATACAGGAAGTTGAGCAGGGCACGTTTCATAAAGTGGCGGTCAATCGAAACGGTCGCTGCCGTGGTCGCCTCGAATTCAATCTGACGCTCACCGAAACGGGGGTCGTTCAACACGTCGATGACGAGTTCGCGAACGAACGGCTCGAGGCGTGTCTCTTCCAACGCGAGCGGGAAGTCGCCATGCTGCAGACGCATCGTCAAATTGAAATCATCGAGCAATTCTTTCATATATTTCGCCTGACGTTCAATCACGTGTACGTATTGGCTGCGCTCAGTTACATCTAGCGATTCATCATCCAATAGTTCAGCGTATCCTTGAATCGAGGCGAGTGGAGTCTTCAAATCATGCGACACGTTACTCATCCATTCTTTCCGTCGTTCATCGAGTTCCTCGCGCTGTCGTTCGTACGTCGTCAATGTCTCAGAGACGGCATTCAAGTCATGGAAGACAGGACGATAAATGCCTACACGCTTCGGTTCGGATGTCGAGAAATCCCGACGTTTCAGTTGTTGGATGCGTTCGGTCAGTCGATAGACGGGGCGGGTCAATCTAGAGCTAAACAAAAGACCAATCAAGGCAGCCACGAGTAAATCGACGACAAGAATCCAAAGGAACGCCTTTGCGATATAGGAGAGGACCGCTTGTTCATCTAGCATAAAGAGTGCCCGGCGTTCACTAGCGTCCGGGACACCGATGAGGTAGCTATAATCGTCAAACTCTCCGATGAAGTAGAGACGAAGCTCATCATCCATGTATTTATAAATTTGAATCAGCTCGATCGGCGAATAGGCGTCTGGCAACCCACTCGGTGCGTCAATCTCACTGACGACTCGTCCCGTCTCATCTAAAAAGCGGATAAAGGCCCCATACTGCTCGAGCGCCTCCTGACCTTCAGTTGAGACGACGGGTTCTCCGTCCTCGAGTGACAGGTACGTGCTGAAGTTGCGGGTGAACGTCTCCCCTGAGTTGCTTTCGACATCATCGATACCCGTTCGCTCGTTGAGTAGCACAAATAAGATGACGATGTTCAGAAAGACGACGATGGCGACAATCAATACAATCGACAGTAAATAGCGACCGGTCAGTTTCCATTTCATCATGATGGCTCCTTACACCGTCAACCGATAGCCGAGACCTTTGACCGTCTTGATGTAGGTCGGGGCAGACGGGTTCGGCTCGATTTTTTCACGTAAACGTCGGATGTGGACCATGACCGTGTTATCCGAACCGAAAAACGATTCGCCCCAGACTTGTGTGAACAGTGTCTCTTTGCTGAGAATTCGATTCGGGTTTCGTAAAAAGCAGGCGAGGAGACCGACTTCTTTCGCCGTCAATTCCAATCGTTCGCCGTTCATATACACTTCCGTCTCATCTTCATTCATGAGGAACGGTCCGACGGTCGTCTCTTCCATCGGTGCTTCCATCATCGACAGCCGTCTTAACTGTGCTTTTACGCGGAAGGCCACTTCTTTCGGACTGAACGGCTTCGTGATGTAATCGTCACCCCCGATGGCGAGGCCGAGCAGTTTATCGACTTCTTCCGATTTAGCGGATAGGAAGAGGATGGGGATGTTCGAGTGTGCCCGAATCTGTTGGCAAAGTTGATAACCTTCCCCGTCCGGTAACATGACGTCCAAAATCGCCAAATGCGGATGGAACGTCTCGAAGACGTCATACCCGTCCTTCAATGTGTGGGCGGTCCGGATTTGCGTGATTCCTTCCTTTTCGAGTGCGCGTTGCATCAACGTACATAAATCTTGTTCATCATCCACGATGAGAATCCGTGGTTGTTCCATCGTCATCACCTCTATTCAAGCATATCATGTAAGGATTTTGTAAGGTACGCGTGAGTTGAAGTTAAGACAGGGGGCGTAATGTAAGGAACAGAAAGAGGTGCTGAACATGGAAACATTATTACAAGTGAAATCGATTCAAAAGACATATGGAAAAGGAAATACGACGTTTCAGGCGCTCGATGACGTCTCGTTCACGATCGAACATGGTGAGTTCGTCGGAATCATGGGACCGTCCGGGGCAGGGAAGTCGACGTTATTGAACGTCCTCGCGACGATTGATACGCCGACGTCTGGTGAGATTTTAGTAGAAGGGGATGACATCGCGTCGATGGACGAGGAGGCGCTCGCTGATTTCCGGCGCGACCATCTCGGCTTCATCTTCCAAGACTACAACCTGCTCGACTCGTTGACGGTACGGGAAAACATGTTGCTCCCACTCGCCGTCTCGAAGACGCCTGTTCACGAGACACGAGAGAAAGTTGAACGATTGGCGAAGCGGTTTGGGCTTGAAGGGATCCTCGAGCAGTACCCGTATCAAATCTCAGGTGGGCAGAAGCAACGGACGGCCGTCTGTCGTGCCTTGATCTCGGACCCGAAACTCATCTTCGCCGATGAACCGACCGGCGCGCTCGACTCGAAGTCAGCGACGGATTTATTGGATACGCTCGCGCGATTGAACGAGGCCGAAACGACCATCATGATGGTGACGCACGACGCCTTCGCGGCAAGTTTCTGTCGCCGTGTCCTTTACATCCAGGATGGACGTTTGAACAAGGAACTGATTCGTGGCAACGCCTCGCGGGATGCGTTCTATCAGTCCATCCTCGAAGAGCTGGCGAAAGGCGGTGCCGTCGATGACGCTATTTGAGCTCGCGAAAAAGAACGTCGCACGTAATTTGTCGCGATACGCGCTCTACGTCGGGACGACGATCTTCTCCATCGTCATTTACTTCACGTTCGCGACGCTCAAACATAGCCATGAGATCAGTGCGCTCGCAGAAACGTCGAAGAAAATCAGTGGATTGATGAGCACGTCGACGTTCATCCTCATGTTGTTCGTCGCGCTCTTCATCGCCTATTCGAACGCCTTCTTCTTGAGAGGTCGGAAGCGAGAAGTCGGGCTCTATTCGCTACTTGGGGTCCGAAAGAAACAAATCGGGCTGTTGCTCTTGTTTGAGAATATCGTCATCGGAGCGGTGTCATTGATTGTCGGAATCGTTCTCGGGCTCTTCGGGTCAAACGCGCTTCTCCAACTATTGATGCGTCTCATGAAGAGCGACCTCGACATCGGGTTTGCCTTCTCGGCGTCGGCACTCGTGGAGACGTTCCTCGTGTTTCTTGCCATTTTCCTCTTTACTTCGTTCCAAGGGTATCGGGTCATCTATCGCTTCAAGTTGATCGAGCTGTTCCATGCAGACAAGAGCGGGGAAGGTGTGCCGACGGCGAGAGGATGGGTCGCTTTGATGGGTGTCCTCACGGTTGGCGTTGCCTATTGGCTCGCGCTTCAAGACTTGATGACGTCCTCGCTTTGGAGAACGCTCGGCCTCGCGATGCCGCTTCTCATCATCGGATTGAGCGTCATCGGTTCGGCGCTCCTCTTCCATAGTGTGTTGATTTTTGCGCTGACGTGGCTGAAAAAGAATGAGCGTTGGTCGTGGAAGCGTCTCAATCTGTTGACGACATCACAACTTCTCTACCGAATCCGTGGGAACGCCAAGACACTCACGTTGATTAGCATCATCAGTGCGACGGCCATCACGGCCGGCGGTGCCATCTTCAGTGTCTACTATTACGCAGAAGAGAATGTCGCATCCTATACACCGTACACGTACGCCTGGAAAGGGGAAGCGGTCGATGTGAAAGGGGCGATGTTCGAATCAAGCGTGGAACAAAAGACGATCCGGATGGAAGCGCAATACGGAGAACGAGAGCTTGGCGTCATCGATGCGTCGACCTATCGTCACCTTCTCGAAGGGCTTGGACAGGAAGAGCCTGCATCGTTCCCAGAGGATGAGGTGTTGTCGGTCGACCCGTTCTATGACGAGCGTTACTCGGAGGAGATCGAATCGGTCGAACTATCAGCAGGGACGTTTGACGTCGCGACACGTGCCGAAACTTCACCACTCAACGTCATGACGTTCGGTGGCACGTTCCTCGTCGTCTCAGACGATGTGTTCCAAGCGATGACGGAGCCGGGCGAGACGTATCACGTCGCCCTCACGGAGTCGTTCAAAGATCAGCAAGTACAATCTGAACGTTTGGCGAATCTCGGGCTCGAATCGTTCTCGAGCGCACCGGACGTATACGCGGAAACGATGGCGATGAACGGGGCCCTCCTCTTCGTCGGAACGTTCCTCGGACTCGTCTTCCTCGTCGCGACAGGCAGCGTCATCTACTTCAAGACGATGACGGAAGCTGAGGATGACCGTGCGAAGTACGCCATCTTGCAAAAAATCGGGATATCCGACCGGGACGTACGACGGACGGTGCGTCAACAGATCATCGTCGTCTTCCTCTCACCGTTCGTACTCGGGATTTTGCATGCGACGGTCGCGCTCATTGCCTTTTCAAACTTGTTAAGTATGAATTTTACGGTGCCTGTTCTCGCATGGATGGGTGTCTATACGGCCATCTATGCGGTCTATTACGGAATCACGGTTCGTCGGTTCATGACGGCCATTCGATAAGGAGAGAAGAAAGATGAAGAAATGGATTGGAATGGGAGTAGTTGCCATCCTACTTCTCGCAGGTTTATTGCAAGTGGATTGGAATCGATTTGGAAAAGACACCTTGTTTGTGGAAGTTCAAACACCGAGTGACGTGGAAGAGACGACACTTGAAAATGGGGATGTGATGAAACGATACGTGTACACGCAACCCGCTTATACGTCAGAAGGGGAGTCGAAAGAAGTCACGTTTACCTCAGGAAAAGAACTTCGAGAAGGGGCGTATTTGCGCTTATACGTTAAGGACGGGGACACCGTCACGTCGTATGACGAAGTCTCACGCGAGGACGTACCGGATCCGGTCATTCAAAATCGGTAACAAAAAAGCCATTCGTCATGAGCATCATGGCGGATGGCTTTTGCCTGCTCAGATGACAGGCGCTTCATAGGCGTTCAGTTCGAGTTGTAATATGTACGTCAATTCATGATGCGCCAATTCCGAGAAGTTTGTCTTTTTGACATGTGTCCGTGGACGCAATCCGCATTCTAATGCGATGTCGACAATGGTACGAATCTGATTTTCCGTATAGAATCGTTTCCGGCCAAATGTGAACGGGGTAGGTGGCAATACGCCATCTGTCTCCCATTTGATCAACTGTTGTTGGCTGCGCGGGATGCCGGCCACACTAAAGGCACGGCTTAATTCTTTGAGCGGATAGACAATCAAATGTTGCTCTTTATACGAGATTGGTTTTCCTTGTTCCGGTCGGTATGTATCCCATTCGGTCGCTGAAAACGTCAGGTCGGCCTGGTCGAAGTCGTGTTGAGCGGAAGGAATAGAAGTAGTACGTGCGAGGTCTAAGCTGTTCATATGATGGATCTCCTTCTTCAAGACTGACTGGTCATTTCAAAATGTCTTCTTACGTATCGTACCCCATTTACAAGATTTTAACTTACAGTTTTTTCAAAGTGGGGAAATGATTCATGGGACTTTTGGCGTAATTTTGAACGATGTCTGTCGAACATTAAGATACCCTAATTGGTATCAAAACTCAAGCTTCGCAGTAAATATTTGAAAAATGAATAAAAATTCAGACAATATGGGACTTTTGTCTTGAAATCAACTTGAAAATAGTTTGAGCACATTTTTCTTGTAAGCGGTTAATAAGGGCGAAGGAGGTGAGACAGATGGCAACTTACGAAGAAGTGGCGACGATGTTTTATTTGGACACCCGTCGACTCGTGGATGGGAAAGAGAAGAAGCAGCTTATCCGCTACGGACCGCTTGGCGGTCAAATGGATGAGGCGTTGATGCGGCAGTTCGGAGATTTACTGACGGCACTCATCGATGTCGAATCCGTCAATTACGTCGTCGCTAAAGAATCGATCGTGTATTAACACGGAGGACTTATGCAAAACCTCACTCGTACCGGCACCGACATTCGACATGATGAGCAGGTGGTCACATGAGTTGGCCCGAACTCATCTCGAATCTCGGGTTCCCGATTGTCGTTTCGCTCTATTTGCTTCATCGAATCGAGACGAAACTCGATCGGATGATCCAGCTCCTCGAGCGCATGGATGATTCGACCTTATCAGAAACCTAATCCCCCATTGAAAGGAGCCATCCCCCTATGGCTGTCTTAACGGAAAAGAAAGCGACACTCGTCTTGACGACGCACCACGACATTGAAACGGCAAAACCAACGAAAAAAGCACAACGGTTCGGTCCAGTCCGTGCCGACCTCACAGCCGATACGGTCAATGCGTTCGGTCGTCTCTTGATTGACTTGGTGATTCATGAAGACGCAGACCTCGGCATCATCCGCGAATACGATTTAGTCTAACCCATACCCTAAGGAGGACATAACCCATGACTGACACAAAACTTGAAATCTCATTTTTAGACGTATTCCATAAGGTCGTTCGTTTCCGTCTCAACAACGTGAAGCAACCCGTCGACTCACAAAAAATCGAAGCATTGGCGGACTTCATGGTCGCCAACGATCCACTCGCGAAAAACGTGATGGAGTGGACGGAAATCAAAATGATTGAAGGCACGCAGACAGTATTGAGTGCGAAATAATCTTTTGGCTGGCGACTCTTGCAATTGGAGTCGCCTTTTTTAAGTTTGGTCAATCCCCTTCACTATTTTCAGAAAATTGTCGATAGTATAGGAAACACTGCATGATTGAGAGGGGAATACATAGATGGCATGGAAATCAATCTGGTCTAAGACACTCAGTCGGATCAAACGAAAACCGACATGGACGTGGAAACCGACGCTCAAACGAAAACGTGGAGAGAAGCGTGAACGCACGACATCTTTCGGGGCGAACGTCGGCAAGAACTTGACGATTCGTCAAAAATTGTGGGGACTCGTCATCATCTCACTCGTCATGGTCATTGGCGTCGGTGGGTATGCACTATTTTCGATGAACGACGCGAACCGTCAAGCGGACGATATCGTCAACAACTGGAACAAAGGGCTCGATTATGCCCATGAACTGAACACGCTCGCAGCGAACTATCGCACGCTCGAACTCGATCACATCGTGACAGAGGATGCGACGCAAAAAGAAGAATTGATGACGCAGATGAAAGAGATTCGGGATGAAATCAATACGATTGCGCCGAAATACGAAAAAACAGCGACAGGCGAAATCGATAAAGAACTCTTCCATAACTTCTCACGTCAATGGGAGATGTATCAACGTGTCTCAGACAATATGTTGACGTTCAGTACGACTGGGAACACGGGCATGGCACGATCATATTATGATGCCCAGTCGCAAGCGACGTATGATAACTTCACTCAAAAACTGAGTGATCTGGTTGCATATAACTCAGAAGGGTCGCAACGTGTCGGGCAGGACATGGAGCGTGAGTTCATGCAGTCACTCATGGCACTCGTCGCCGTGACGGTCGGAGCCGTGGTCATTCTATTATTCCTCGGACTCAGCTTGTTACGCTCGATTATCCGACCGATGCAGACGCTGCAGACTCGCTTCGATGAGCTTGCAACGCAGGGCGGCGATTTGACGATGACAATCCCGGTTACGTCGAACGATGAGATTGCCCAAGTCAGTCGCTCGTTCAACACGTTCCTCGCAACACTCCGCGAAATTATGATTGATGTCGATGAGACGGCGAAAGTCGTCCTGTCCTCTTCAAAAGACGTATCTGCTGAAGTGACGCGACTCAGTCACTATATGGAAGAAACATCTGGAACGGTCGAAGAATTGACGGCTGGGATGGAAGAAACGGCAGCATCTTCGCAAGAGATGAGCGCCTCGACGACCGAGATGGGAAGCTCGATTGATTCCATCGTCGACTTATCCAACGATAGTGCTGAAACAGCGACACGTGTCGAGACACGTGCTCACGAAATGCGTGAACAGGCTGTCGTCTCGAAGACGGAGGCCGTGACGATTATCGAGAAGAAACAAGTTGAACTCGCGGAAGCGATCAAGGGAGCACAGTCTGTCGAAGAGATTCGCGTCTTGACGACGGCCATTCTCGCCATCGCCGACCAGACGAACTTGCTCGCATTGAACGCATCGATTGAAGCGGCACGAGCGGGTGAAGCGGGTCGTGGGTTTGCGGTCGTCGCTTCTGAAATCCGTAAACTTGCGGAAAACTCACGTCAGACGGTCAACGAGATTCGTGACGTATCGAATACGGTCATCGATTCGGTCGAGCGCCTCAACACGAGTTCGGCTGACATGCTGACGTTCTTGAACACGAAAGTCATGGCCGATTACGATCGTCTCGAAGAGGCTGCGACGCAGTATGAACAAGACGCAACGGTGTTCGGCGAGACGGCGAAAACGTTCGAAGGCAATGCGCTTCAACTCCGACATATGACGGACAACATTCTCGGCGTCATCCAAGAAGTGGCGACGACCGTGACAGAAGGCGCGGACGGAACGCAGTCGATCTCAGAGAAAGTTCAACTTTCGGTCGAACGCTTCAATGATGTCCAGGCGAAGATGAGTGAGACGGAAAAACGTGCGAGCGAACTATCGAATCGTGTCGCTCAATTTAAACTATAAGTCGTTCTCAGAACCAGGCATACGTCTGGTTCTTTTTTTGCTGTCTTTTCGAAAGGTAGGTCAATGCATTTATGAATTTCAAATTGTTGGTACAAATTAGGGTGTGATGTCCGATATAGAAAAGGCAGTACATAAACAAAAAGAGAAAAAGAGGTGGAAGAGGAGAAGACTCCTCGTAAGTCGTGAAAACAGTATTCAACAAATGGACGTTGTCCAAAAAAATTATGGCGAGCATCGGATTGCTCCTCATCTTGACGTTCGTCGGGATGGGATACAACCTTTGGACGCTTGAACGCATGACGAGTCAGTATGAGCAGATGATCTCAAACGATGTCATGAAAATGAAAGCGGCGGACGATTTGGCGCTCGGAATGGTGCGCCAAGCATATGGGGTCCGTGGCTATGTCTTGGTTCAGGATGATGAACGCAAACAACAAATCATCCAAGGTGGAGAAGAAAAGAAAGCGGCCATCGAATCATTGATTGAACTGACAGACAATGAAGCGGAACGAAACGAGTTTGACGCATTGCTGGAATATGCGACCGGATACGATGCGCTCGCGACACAAGCAATCACCGCCATCGATGAGAATGACCAAGAGGCAATCGACCGCTTGACGCTCCGTCTCATGCCGGACGTCACGAAGTCGATCTCATCGACAGGGGAGGCACTTCAAGCCGAAACGGAGAGAGACATGTTGGCGATGCAAACCAAACTCCAACAGGCGGGCGAGCGTGCTTTCTTGTATTCAATTGTCATCGCCATTGTGAGTGTTGTGTTGATGGTGGGGGCAGGATACGCCATCAGTCGAATGGTGACGGCTCCGCTACGCTTTTTAGCGAAAGAAGTGGCTGTGGTCGCAGAAGGTGATCTGACACGTGCAGACCTAGAGGCACTCACACAAGATGAAATCGGACAGTTGATGACCGGCTTCAACCGAATGAAAGGAAACTTGCGCGAATTGATTGACCGTGTCACACAAAACGCACAAGAAATCACAGCACAATCTGAAGAGCTCTATGCGAGCACAGAAGAGATGGCGTCACAAACAGAAGAGACGACTCGCCTCATCGACCGGGTCGTGGAAGAAACGGTCGCCCAGGCGAAAGAAGCGACGACTCGCCTCATCGACCGGGTCGTGGAAGAAACGGTCGCCCAGGCGAAAGAAGCGAGTGATTCAGCGCGGTCCGTGGCAGCTGCGGACGAAGGCATCGGTCAAATCGCCGGTTCAATCGGTTCGATTGATGATGATGTGTCACAAAGTTTGAAACTCGCTGAAGAAGGCGGGGCGACGATGACGCAGGCGAAAGACGAGGTGCGTGCACTTGAGCGAGAGACACGTCTCACCGGGGAATCGATTTCGGCATTGAAACAACAGTCGGATGAGATCGCCCTCATCACAGAAGTCATCCAATCGATCACCGATCAGACGAACTTGTTGGCGCTGAACGCGGCCATCGAAGCGGCACGTGCCGGCGAACAAGGAAAAGGATTCGCGGTCGTCGCAGAAGAAGTGCGTAAACTCGCAGAGCAATCGAAACAGTCGGCGACACAAATCGCTGGGCTGATTGAGTCGATTCAGGCGCAGTCGAATGCCGTCCTTGACCAACACGTCGTCAGTGCGAAGCGCGTCGAAACGAACTCACAGTTACTCGAACAAGCGACACGTGCGTTCGAACAGATTGTCCGTCAACTCGAGACGTCGGTCGATAACACGTCACACATCCGTATCGCGTCAAACGAGATTGCAGAGACGACGAAGCAAGTCGCGACATCTTCTCTTCAAATGTCACAAGACAGTGAAGCGATGGCTGAAACGATGCGTTCGGTCGGAGAAACTTCTGACGCACAGCTTGCGATGATTCAAGAATTGAACGGCGTCGCCGAGTCACTCGGAAATATGACGAGCGACTTACAGACATTGATCGGAAGGTTCACGACATGATGTGAGGGAAATCCTGTCTCTTCGGAGTCAGGATTTTTTCATTCACATCGAGACGATTCATGAAGCAAAAAGTAGGGAAATGAGAACAGGGTAAACGAAAAAAAGGGAGTGGATCACATGAAATATACCGTCATTACAGGAGCAAGTTCAGGAATTGGCTATGAGACAGCGAAGCTGCTCGCTGAAAAAGGGAAATCACTCGTCCTCGTCGCGAGACGAAAAGATGAGCTCGAATCGCTGCGAGACGAAATCAAGTCGATCTCGTCAGAAAGTGACGTCATCATCAAATCGACGGACCTCTCATACAGTGAGAACGTATATGGTCTATATGAATCACTCGCCGACCTCGATATCGAGACGTGGATCAACAATGCTGGGTTCGGAGACGCAGACCTCATCAAAGACGTCGATTTAGGCAAGATTGAGAATATGATTCGCCTGAACATTGAGGCTCTCACGGTCTTGTCGAGCCTGTACGTCCGCGACTACCACGATGTTGAAGGGGCACAGCTCTTGAACGTGTCGTCTGTCGGTGGCTATCGCATCGTGCCAAACTCGGTCACGTATTGTGCGACGAAGTTTTACGTGAGTGCTTATACGGAAGGGCTCGCACAAGAATTGATGAATAGTGGCGCGAAGCTTCGGGCGAAAGTGCTCGCACCGGCCGCGACCGAGACGAGCTTTGCCGACCGGGCGCGCGATACGGAAGGATTCGACTATAGTGAGAACGTGGCGAAGTATCATACGGCACGCGAAATGGCTGAGTTCTTGTATGACCTTCTCGAAGGGGATGAAGTCGTCGGGATTGTCGATCCAGAGGACTATTCGTTCAGTTTACGTGGACCGATTAAACCGTACGCTGGATAACCTAAAAATTGACGGTGTAGCCACCTGTGAAGCGGTGTGTCAGACGGCGTGTCCAATAGCGCATCCGAAGGCGCAATACATAAAACTGTGACGTGTTCGGGAGAATGACGTTGTTCACATATTCGGCGAACATGTGGCGGAACGTCCGGTCTTCACTGCGATCGTAAGTCGCACTCCACATCCCGTGGTTCTCGACTTCGAGGAGCATCCAAATCATCTCTTCGGTGAGCGGGTCCTCGTCTTCAAGTCCGGCGGAGAGGGAAGCGAAACGTTGACTGCAGATGGCAGCGTATAAGGAATGGGCATGTGAGTCATGCGGATTGGCCGTCAAATAGCCGCTCGCCGTTTTCATCAGTTCGTCCACCATCTCAATCGGGATGTCATCGTATACTTGGAAAAACTCGAGAAGCATTGGGACGGTATCCGGTCCGAGTCCGGCAAGGCGGACGTAATGCATGACGTGAAGGCCGGCCTCTCCGTAGAACTTCCGCTCGAAGTAATGAATGGCGATGGCACGGTGCATGAGCGGAACGTCAGGATAGCGTTCGACGCCGCGAAGGAAGTGCTGCTCTGCCTCGAACGTGAAGCCCGTATCTTCGCTGACGATCCCGTTCAGCATGTGAAGGATGAAATGGTCACCTCGTTCACTTGCTCGATCGAGCCACTCCTTTGCCTTTGCGGTGTTCCCTTCACGAATATACGGGTAGGCGCGCATCGCGGGAAAGAATGGATCTTCTGGGAAAGCCGTCTCGCCACGTGTCGCAAGTGCCGTAATCGCTTCTGTGTTATACGCGTCTGTTAATTCTGCGAGGAGCATCATCTCAAGAAACGTGCGTTGGAAGTCTGGGCTGTATAAATCGATGGTGTGTGTCATGTGATCTCCTCCTCACGAATATAGGTGTGGCTTTATTATACTTGTTCTCGAAACGTGGGAGTAGCATCTTTTTGAAAAACGGGAAATGGAAAGTAAGGCGTGAAAAGGAGGGGAGGACATGGCGACGTTCACAGGTTATATCGCAGAAGTGATGGAAAGGAAGATTCGGGTCGCTCCGTCACCGGAGGCAGAACCGTTCGACGGCATCGTGTTTCACCTAGAGGAACCATTTCCTGAAGAAACACCGCTTCTCGTCGGTCAATATGTAAGAGTCGAGCACGATGAACGGATGACGCGTTCCTTGCCGCCGCAGACGACGGCGCATCGCATCGATGTGTTATGATGAGAACGAGGTGAACCCTATGGGACAACGTAACTTTTTGTGGCTCGGAGCCGTGATTGGATTCAGTGCCCTCGTCGTCTGGTTATTGCAAGACGCGCTGCCGTTTTGGGCATTATCCATTTTGCTCCTCGGACTCGGGGCCGTGCTCGGTAATTTGCAACGACGATTCACGCAAGACAAATGACAAGCACACCATCATTCGGATGGTGTGCTTGTGTCGTTTTCTTCAACATTTTCTTCTTCCACCACATCTTCTTCCGTGACCGGATCGTCCTCGACAATGGAGTCGTTTTTCCTCCGGTTCAACTGGCTCCTCAGGCTCGACAGGTTCCTCGGGTTCAGTAGGCACTTCTGGTTCAGTAGGCACTTCTGGTTCTGTCACCGGAGGGTCATCCTCGATCGGCTCTTCCGTTTCCGGTGGATCAATTGGTTCTGCTGGCTCTGTAGGTGGTTCGGTTGGTTCTTCAGGTGTCACCTCAGGCGTAGCCGGTTCGGTCTCTTCTTCTACCACCTCTTCCTCGACGTTCTCTTCAGCAGGTGCTTCCGGTTCAGTCGCTGGCGGTAGTTCGGGCTCTGTCTCTGGAACGCTTGGAGTTTCCGGAATGACGACCGGTTCTTCTGTCAAATCAGGTCGGATTGGCTCGACCGGTGCGAGTTCGACCGGTGGTGGCGCGGCTACGTCTGAATCGATCAACGTACGGAGATCTCGTTCGAACAAGGCGGTCGGTAAGGCAATCCCTCGTAAATGAATCGCGACGACCCGACCGGATGCTGAAAGGAGCGGACTGCCATACGCATGACGTGGCAATTCAAAGTTTCGGATGTAGCCGTTCTCTGCGAAAGTGACCGTACCATTCATGCGTTCCTTCATGGTCAATGTGATAAGGTTTTCATCTTCTGCGGCGATGGCTTGCGTCAGCAAGAACGGCGTTTTGTCGGTTTCTTCGATGCGAATGACGGCAATCAAACTTGTACGACCGACGACTGTTCCGGAGACGGCCTGCCCGTCATGGTACATGATGATGTTCGTCAAGCCGGCTACGTTCGAGGCCGCAGTGACGACGTCCTGGGAACTGACCAAAAAGCCGGTCCCATAACTGACGGTAAAGAGGCTGTCTTGTAACGTATCGAAGTCTACGGTCGTTGCTTCGTCAGCAGAAACGGTATCCTCACCAATCGGTAAGTCGACCTGGTCGGCGAGCGAGTCGGTCGAACGCAACATATCCGTGAAATAGGCGTTTCCAATAAAGGCGGCAAAAGCAATGAGTGCAATGGCGAGCGGGGTGACGAGTAACCAAATTGTGCGACGTGAGCGGCGACCACACGTCGGACAGACCGTTTTCGATCGTGTCTTCTTTCCGCAGTGGGGACAAGTCACGGGGGCACCTTCTTTCTATAGAGTTCGATGTTATGCTTATTCCTTCAATTGGAAAGAGGTAAACAAATATTTTGGAAGGTGTTCTGATGAATTGTGTTGTTTTTCCTGTGAAAGAATGATTTTTAGGAATCGGGGAAAAAAGTAGGTATGATTCCATGAAAGGAGACATGCCATGCAACCCTTCTGGCTCACCCCAGCCTTTCGTAACGGGATTTGGGTGTTGCTCGTTCTCACGATTATTTTTATGTTGAAGCAAGTCGAATTTATCTTCTATCCACTCGGTATTTTCTTCGCCACGGTATTGACCCCATTTCTCATTGCGGGCGTTCTGTTCTACCTCACTGTCGGTTTCGTCGATTGGTTAGAGGTGAAGTTGAAACGTCGGTCGTTTGCGATTCTTATCATTCTCCTGTTGCTCTTGCTCATCATGGTCTTATTTGTCATTACGCTCGGTCCCATCATTACCCGACAACTCTTCGCATTACTCGATGCTTTTCCGCGAGTCGCAGAAGCGAGTTATCGACAACTGGTCAGTCTCTATAGAAATTTAGAAGAGTATGCCTGGTTCCAGGAATATATCAATCAAAACGAGACCTCGATTGATACGTGGATTCGTCAATTGACGGATACGGTGGGAATGGTCATCGGGAATGTCGCCGGTTCACTCGGTCGTGTCCTTGCGTTTATCATTTCGGGATTATTCACGCTGTTTATCGCTTTGTTCTTATATGTATTTATGCTGATTGACGGTGGGAAATTGGCGAGTGCGATTGTTCGTTGGATACCAGAGACCTATGAACAGGACGCTCGTCAAATTCTTCGGGATATGCACCAAACGATCAAGCGTTACGTTCGGGCCCAGTTGATTGTTTGTACGTTCGTCGGCTTCTTTGCGACGATTGCACTTTGGTTGTTAGATGTCCCATTTTTCTTGCCACTCGGTATCTTTATTTTTGCTACGAATATCATTCCTTATTTCGGTCCTTTTCTCGGGGCCGCTCCAGCTGTCTTGATTGCGTTCATCGATGAACCGATCAAAGCGATTTACGTCATCATCGCGATTACCATCATCCAGCAGCTCGATGCCAATGTCATCTCTCCTCTTGTACAAGGGAAGTCGCTACGGGTCCATCCCATCACAATCACCTTGGTCTTACTCGTCGCAGGTCGATTAGCCGGTATTGTCGGTATGTTGCTTGCTGTTCCTTTCTACGCCGTGTTGAAAGTCACATTCCTTAACCTTCAAAAACTGTATCAGTTGCGTAAATCATCGAAACCACCCATTGAAAGGAATGATTAAGATGTCATCCCGAGTGACCGAGACGTTTATGGAACTCGTGCGAATCGATTCGGAATCTTTTGCAGAAGGTCCATTTTTAGATGAATTGAAAAAACGATGTGCCCGCATGGGTCTTGAAATCGATGAAGATGATTCGAAAGATCGGACCGGTCTTGGATCAAACAATCTGATTGCACGTCTAACAGGAGATTCTTCGATTGAACCGTTATTTTTATCGGCTCATATCGATACGGTGTCACCTGGAAAAGGGATTGTTCCAATCATCCGGGAGGATATCGTTTTTTCTGAAGGGGAGACGATTTTGGCGGCCGATGATAAAGCGGGAATTGCCATCATGCTCGAAGTCGTGGAGCGCTTGCAACGTGAAGGTATCCGTCACGGACCAATCGAGCTCGTCTTTACCCCTGGTGAAGAGGTGGGATTGCTCGGCGCAAAAGCACTAGATATGTCGACCATTCAAGCGACATATGGACTGATTCTTGACAACGGGGGACCGGTCGGCGGAATCATCTTGAGTTCTCCAAGCATGTTTAGTCTTCAAATCGACATTCACGGAAAAGCTGCCCATGCGGGACTTGAGCCGGAGAAAGGAATCTCTGCGCTCCTGATTGCCTCGGAAGCCATCCAACATATGAAACTCGGTAGGATTACGGAACAGACGACCGCCAATATCGGTAAAATCACCGGGGGAACGGGGAGCAATGTCGTCATGGAACAGGCAACGTTAGTGGGCGAGGCGAGATCCCTTGATCATGAGGCATGTGTGGAACAGGTCGAGCATATGATTGATGCGTTTGAACAAGCAGCTTCGCATCATGGTGGGTCGGTCGACATCAAAAAAGAGCAGATGATTCGAAGCTATCGGTTTACAGAAGACGAACCGTTCGTTCGACATGTGGCGGAAGCATTGACGGATCGATTTTTTTCAGTCCGTTACGAGCATAGCGGAGGAGGGAGTGATGCGAACGTGTTCAATGAGTCCGGGAAAGTGGCGCTGAATGTCTCGATTGGATATGAAGCCATTCATACCGTCGAGGAATCGATTCCAATCAAAGAATTAGAAGATAGTGTCTCGTTTGTCTTACGGGTCATTGAGACGATGCAGACGTTCCGCTCGTGAGAGGAAGGGATTGTGATGCGAAAAAGAATAAGTGATGTCGCTGTGATTCTCGCTGCCATCCTTGTCATCGGTTTAGCCATCAATCTATTTTTAGGTCCTCATGACATCGCCGCAGGTGGCGTGACCGGGATTGGTATTCTGTTAGAGGAAGTTCTCGATATCGATCGTTCGATTGTCGTCTCGGTTTTAAATGGACTCTTGCTCATCCTGACGTTCGTCTTCCTTGGAAAGAAAGTGTTTTATAACACGTTACTAGGTAGTCTGTTTTTACCGATCGCGCTCGCGCTCATTCCAAAATATATGGTCACGTCAGACCGCTTCTTCTCGGTCGTCTTCGGTAGCATCTTGTTCGCCGTAGCCGTCGCAATGCTCTATCGGATTGGCGCCTCGAGTGGGGGAACCACAATCCCGCCCTTGATTTTGCACAAATATACGGGTTTGAATACGGCAATCGGATTCTTTTTGACGGACGCCCTCATCGTTGTGTCGAGTGTGTTCGTGTTTGGGGTCGAGTCGTTCTTATTCGCCATTTCCTCGATTATTTTGACGTCGGCCGTCATGGCGTATATCGAACTCGGACTCGATCGGAAGAAGGCCATCTTTATTATGAGTGAGTCCCATCTCGATGACATCAAACAGGCACTCTATCGAGAAGTAGACCGGGGCATTACGGTGTTCGACGTCAGGGGAGGATTTCAAGGAGAGAATCGAGAGATGTTGATGATTGTGTTGACGCGGGGTGAGTATCAGACGGCACTCAAAGCCATCAATGCCATCGACAAACAATCGTTTATGATCGTCTATAATGTCGCTGACGTACACGGATTAGGCTTTAGTTATCAACCACGCGTCTAAAACTAGAAAGGGGATTTGGTGTATGAACTCCTTGCTCGCGTTTACAATCGTCATGCTGATTTGGACAGTTAGTGATTACGTCGCCAAAAAAACGAAAGCTCTCTTATCTTCATTATTTGTGGCTTCCATCATTTTTCTCATCGGGTTTAAATCCGGGCTCTTCCCGGAAGATTTATTACCATCGTCTTCACTACTGGCACTGGGTCAGACGGTCGTCGGACTCGTCATCGTTCATCTAGGGACGCTCATCAGTCTCGATGAATTCAAACGTCAATGGAAAACGTTCGTCATCGGAGTTTCCGCCGTACTTGGTATTGCCGTCTTCATGTACGCATTTGGGCAAATTTTTCTCGATACGAACTATATTTTGAGTGGTATTGCGGCCATCAGTGGAGGGACGATCTCGATCATTCTCGTTCAAGATGCGGCCATCAATGCGGGACTCGTGTCGGTCGCCGTGTTCCCGGTCCTGATCGCGGCGACTCAAGGGCTGATTGGTTTTCCGCTCACATCCATCATTTTAAGGAAGGAAGCGCGTCGTATTCAAACCGCACATCGGAATGGGACGCTCGTCACACCGAAAGAGCATGCGGTCGTCCATGACGAAACGGATGACTCGATTTTGCCGGCACCTTTCCACACGACGGCAGGAACGCTATTCGTCATGGGTGTCGTCGTGTTGATTGCGACTGTGATCAGTGGTTGGACGAACGGATACTTGAATACGTTCGTCATCGCCTTGATCCTCGGGATCATCTTGCGTCGCTTCAAAGTGTTGAAGGCGAACGCGTTGAATGGGATTGATGCGTACGGGCTCATCATGATTGCGATTTTGCTGATCATCTTCGGGCCGCTCGCCACGTTGTCTCCGAGCGATTTGTTCGATTTGATTGTCCCGATTACGATTGCATTTGCATTCGGGGTGACCGGGCTTCTCTTATTCGCGTTCCTCGCCGGACGGTTCCTCGGATACTCAAAAGAGATGTCGATGGCAATCGGGTTGACGGCATTATACGGTTTCCCGGGAACACTGATTTTAAGTGAGGAGGCGGCGAAAAATATCGGGGAAACGGAAGAGGAGGTGCATATTATTGAAGATGAGATTTTACCGAAAATGATTGTTGCCGGGTTTTCAACGGTCACCATCACATCCGTCTTTATCACAGGGATACTCGCTGCGTTTATCTATTAAGGAGGAATTACGATGGCATTATCAACTGAACTTGGAAAGATTAAAAAACTTCACAACGAGGAAGCAGGGGTGCTCAGTCTTTACTTGAGTACGAAACCGAGTGAGCGGAATAAGTGGGAGATCCATTTGAAGAATGAGTTGCGCCGGCTCGAACAAGAAGTCGAAGCGAGCGGGGATGATGCGAAGGTAAAAGGGTTCAAAGAAGTGAGGGAACGGGCCGAGCGAGAAATCAAACAGAATGAACACAAGCTCTTGCGAAGCATCGTCTTATTCGCGGAAGCGAACAACGGCTTGTTCGAACTCCATTTCTTGCAACTTGATGTCGACAATGAAAGTCATTACGGCGATAAGCCGAACTTAGAACAAATCGAGAAGCTCGACGCCGAGTTCCCGAATACCGGCATTCTACTTCCGCAGATGGACGCGATCACCGTCTATGACACGAGGCTCGGTGAGGTCGAAGACGTCACCGTCTACGAACTCGATCTGAATTCGGATGAGTGGCGCAGATATCAGGGACGTGGATCGAGAGGAAATGCAGCTTCGAGTAGTCAAGTCGATCAATATGACAGTCGGAAAGAGAAACAGATCCAACGATTCTATCGTGAGATCGCTGGAGAGATTCATTCGCTCCGGAAGAGGCATGGTTGGAACGAAATGGTCATCATCGGGCAAGAACGGAGCGCCAGCCTCTTGAAAGACGAGCTCAACATCGAGGTGGAACGCGTAGTGCATCGGAACCTCGGAAATGCGGAGGAAGAAGAAGTGTTGCGTCGGGCATTTGAAGGATGAGAAACAGGCGGGTGACAGTTGTCATCCGCCTTTATTCTGCCCATCGGTTGTCGTGCGTGAACGAAATCGTTAACCATTTCTCATAAGGTAAGAAAGCCAGAGCGTCCTCGATTTTTTGACGAATCATGTCCTGGTCGGCAATCTTGTCGTATCGATAAGTGGTCGGGACGACGAGGTCGATTTCGATAAATAATACATTCCCAGACTTCGTCGTACGGACGTATGTCTTGATGACGTCGTATTGATGAGCGACTTGTAGGATGGTCAGCATGATCTGTTTACTATAGGGAGTTTCCGTGTTCATTCCAATTAACTCTTTGATGGCTGTCCACATCTCAACGAGCGGTGTCTTGACTAGCCATATCGTGATGAGTAGCAACATGGCCGGGTCCACATAGGGAGAGATTGCCGCAAAGGACAACCAAATGAGCACTTGGGCAATCAAGTAACCGACGAGTGCCCCACCCGTCAAGATAAAGCTGAGTCGCCACTGCACAATCTCGGCACTCACGAGACCAGAGCTCGCCTTCAACTGAAATGTTCGTAAATACCGAAAGATTCCATATGTCAATGCGGCGCTGATGGCCAAATAGACGAGTGCCCCTCCAAGGACGAGCTCATTTCCTCCACCGCGAATGTCTTCAATCGCCCCGAGGAAGGCGGTGACGATGACATAGAGCAGCACCCCGTACTGAAACAAGATGATGAACGGTTCGATTGTACTTTTACCGAACGGGAATCGTTTGTCCGCCGTCAACATAAAGACCCCTGCACGAAGAGAAATCCAACTCATGATGACGCTTAAGAACGAGTAGATCCCGTCAAACAGGATAAAGGCCGAGGAGAGGTAATAACCGACAATGATGCCAGAAATAGCGAAGAATAGAGAAGCGAACACCGAGACACGTAATACAAAACGTTCGAGCTGAGAATCTTTTGGCATGAGAGTGCCCCCTTTGAACAAGACGGACCATCGATGGTCTGTATTTTCCCGTTCAATTGAAATCTAATACATATGTGTAGAAGGGAAGTTTTTCGCACGATGACTTTGGAAATTTGGTCAATCGTATGATTTTCTATATCCACTTTAGTATGATGAACAAAATGATTCAGCGCAGGGGGAGATTTAATGAAGTTCATCATCTTATTCGGTCCGCAAGCCGTCGGTAAAATGACCGTCGGACAGGCACTCGCCGACCGAACCGGGCTCAAGTTATTCCATAACCATATGACAATCGATCTCGTCGGACCGTTCTTCAATTACGGGACGGCAGAAGGGAAGCGACTCGTCCAACACTTTCGCCAAGAACTGTTCGAAGCGGTCGCCAAGAGTGATCTACCCGGCATGATCTTCACGTTCGTCTGGGCGTTCGATATGCAGGAAGACTGGGACTACGTGAAAAAAGTGACGGATTTGTTCGAATCACATGGGGCGGCCATTTACTACGTCGAGCTCGAGGCAGAGATGGAGGAGCGGCTCGTGCGCAATACGACGGAGAACCGCCTCACGCATAAACCGTCGAAGCGTGACATTGCTTGGTCCGAGGCGGAACTGAAACAGACGGCGACGATGTATCGCTTGAACTCACGTCCGGGGGAATTGGATGTCGAGCATTATCTCCGTATCGATAACACGAATCTAAGTCCGGAAGAGACGGCTGCACAGATACAACGAGCGTCTGACCTAAGGGGTCCCCGTGAAAGGGAACCCGCTTTTGTCATGCCCACCAATCAGGGCGTTGATAGTCGACCAATACCTGTTTTTCGAGGAGGCGTGGCACAAGGTAAGAGGTGATGCTCGGAAGATCATCGTCGAGGTCGGCCGGATGGACCATCACTTCGATGGACCCTCCCGGTTCGATGGCATCGAGCGTCGCATGGGAGACACCGTCCGCGTAAAATTGATCACTGAACCGTTCGGTCACCCACAAGTCTCGGCGCGACCCGAGCGTCGTTAAGGCCCGAAACGTCGTGTCATATTCTTCGGCGAGACGAATGATGACGTCATGTAGGACCGGCCAGCCGTGAACATGGTGATGACTGTCGAGATGGTCGAGCGGGAGACCTGTCGCGAGAAACGCCTCGATTTGGGCTTTCCACTCGAGATAGACGAGCTCTGGGTCAGGCAAGTCTTCAGTCAAGAAACGGCTCGTGTAGCGGAACGTGCCGTCTTTTTTTGTAAGGGGCGCACTCGTGTCGGCGAGCGGTTTGCCCCAGGACAAGACGAGATGGACACCGACGCGAAGCGATGGATGTTGTTTCGCGAGAAGGACCGCTTCCTCGACGGCATACCCGTTCATGATCATCGTCGCCGAATTCACGATTCCATTCAGATGACTCTCCAAGGTGCCGGCGTTCACACCTGTCGTCAATCCGAAATCATCGGCGTTGACCAAGACGAACGTCTTAGGCATTGACGAGACCGAGTGCCTGGTCAAGGACGAGGTCACCTTTCATCATCCCGTACGCCATATTATCGATGACCGCGACCGGTACGTCGACGGACGATTTGATTTTCCCTTCAAGGTAACGAACTTGTGGTCCAATCAAGATGACGTCGACGTTCGTCTGTTCTTTCAAACGAGACTCGGGGATGGCGTCAATGGACGCGTCGATTCCGCGGTTCGCAGCTTCTTTTCGCATTTTTTCCACTAAGATCGATGTCGACATACCTGCCGAGCAGACGAGTAAGATGTTCATGTTGTTTCCTCCAATCGATTCAAACGGGTGATCATATCAATCATTTCGACGGCGAGTTCTTTCACCGTCATCGCCGTCATGAGGTGGTCTTGGGCGTGGACGAGGAGGACGCTCATATCGCTCGTTGCCCCTCGCGCTTCTTCTTGTAAGAGTTCTGTCTGTAATTTGTGTGCTTCTAGAAAAGCCGCATCAGCTTCTTTTAATTTGGCTGTCGCCTCGTCCGCTTCACCGCGTTTTGCCGCAGCGATGGCTTCGAATGCCGACGAGCGGGCATTGCCGGCATGCAGAATAATCATAAATGAGAGTTCTTGAATCGTTTCGGTTTTCACGAAATCTTTTCTCCTTCCTCAGTTGCAGCTTTGTTTTTGTTGATTTCGGCTGTCATCGCTCTTGCTCCTGCCATGACAAACGGGATATACATCGCAGTCGCAATCGACAAGTTGACGATTTGAAGCAAGACACCACGTACGCTGCCGCCAGTGACCAAATATCCGCTGATGATTGGTGGCGTCGTCCAAGGAACGATGGCGACCGTCTTCGGAACCATCCCTGTCGAGAGGGCGACATACGAGATAATCGTGAGCGTGACCGGTACTAAAATGAACGGTACGAGCATGATCGGGTTCAATACGATTGGAAGACCGAAGATGACCGGTTCGTTAATGTTAAAGAGACTGGCTGGTGTCGAGAGTTTTGCCACTTGGTGATACGGGTGATTTCGTTGTTTCCGAACGACGATGAAAATCGCGAGTAAGAGCGCGAACGTCGTACCCGATCCACCCATGAAGACGAACGCATCCAAGAACGGTTTTGTGACCGTATACGGCACATCAAACGCTGACGTTCCCGCTTGGAAAGCAGCCAAGTTCTGTTCGATGAGCGGGAGATAGACCGGCTCAATAACAGAGCCGATGATGTTCGTCCCGTGAAGTCCGAAGAACCAAAGGATGTGATTCAAGAACGCGATGACAAGGGCAGCTGGGAGTGAATCTCCGAATCCTTGGAGCGGTTGTTGAATCGCCTTGAAGATGACTTCAAACACACTGAGCTCGACGACGAGCGTCATGAAAAGCTGGAATCCTGCGACGACTGTCAAGATGATCATCGATGGGATGAGTGCCTGGAACGAACGTGTGACCCCACCCGGTACTCCTTCTGGCATCTTGATTGTCAGTTTCGTATTGATGAGATAGCGGAACATTTCCGTGACGGCAATCGACACGATGATGGCGACGAAGAGCCCTTGGGCACCGAGCCATGCGAAGTTGAGACCCCAGTCAGCAGTGACCGGTACGAGCATGATGTATGAGGCGAGCGACAAGATCCCTGCCGCAAGTCCGTCAATCCCGTATGAGCGGGCCAAGTTATACCCAATGGAGAAAGCAATCAGCAGTCCGAGTATGGCGAAAGACGCGTTCCAAATACTTCCGCCGAGTCCTTGCCAATTTCCTTCGCCGAATAGACTGTTCATCGAGCCGACGAAATCGAGCGAGAGACTACCGATGTTGACAGCAGGGAAGTTGTTAATGAGGACGGCGAGCGACCCGACGATGATGAGTGGCATGACGGAGACGAACCCGTCACGGATGGCGACTAAGTGCCTTTGGGACCCGATACGTCCCGCGATTTCAATAAACTTGTTCATGAATAGACCTCCTTCTGAAATTGGGGTAGGTACGCCTCGTGCGCTGTGAACAGCTCCTTGAGAAGCGGGTCAATCCGTTTCTCGTCTTGGATGAGCGGATTCATGAGGCAAGCAAGGTAGGCGTCCTCGTAAGAACCGGATACAGCCGCCTGAATGGCGAGCTGTTCAAACGTTTTTAAGTTCGTGATGAGTCCACGAATCGGGAGCGGTAATGACCCAATTGAGATTGGACGAGGACCAGACTTCGTGATGACGGCGTTCACTTCGATGACCGCGTCGTCTGGTAAGTCCCGAATCGTGCCGTTGTTGAGCGTGTTGACGGTTTGGATGTCGCCACGGTCATTGTGAATCGAGTCCATCAAATTGCAGGCGGCGTCTGAATAGTAGGCACCTCCACGTTTTTCAAGCTCTTCCGGTTTGACGGCGAGATCGACGTCTTTATATTTCTCGAACAACTGCGCCTCGACTTGTTGGACGACTTCGGCACGTGTGCCATTTTGTTCGTACGCCTCAAGATCTTTTTTCAACACGTCTTTCGTCTGGAAATAGTACTGGTGATACGGGTTCGGTAACATACTGAGTGACGACAGGAACGATTCGCTCCATCCGAGACCGACGATGTTCGCTGGCGAGTAGTCGTTGCCTGCGTTGAGCGAAGCAAGGACGTCACCTGTCCGATCCACGCCGTCGACCCAGACGTGACGACCGAAGACGAAATGATTTAATCCGATAAATTCAATCGCGACTCGTTCGACCGGCGTCTCGAGAATCTCTGCGACCGAGTTTCGCATGTTGAATGGGATGTTGCAGACACCGATGACCTTCTTATGAGATGAGTGCTTGAGTACGGCCTCAGTGACAATGCCCGCCGGATTGGTGAAGTTGACGAGCCAGGCGTCCGGACAAATCTCGGCGATTTCATTGGCCAAGTCGATTAAAACGGGGATGGTACGGAACGCTTTGAATAATCCACCTGCGCCGTTCGTCTCTTGTCCGATGAAGCCATGCTTGAGCGGGATGCGTTCATCGAGCGCACGTGCCTTCAGTCCACCGACCCGAATCTGTGTCGAAACAAAATCTGCGCCGACGAGTGCGGCTCTTCGGTCGAGCGTCCAACTGAGTGTGATCTCGGCGTTAGCCTTCTCGATCATCCGCTGAGCGAGACGACCGACAATCTCTAGTTTCTCCCTCCCTTCTTCGATATCGACGAGCACGATTTCCCGAACGGGGAACGAGGCTTGCCGATCAATCAATCCTTCGATGATTTCCGGGGTGTAACTAGACCCACCGCCGATGATGACGACCTTGACTGCCATGGTGTCAACTCCTCCTTTTGAAAGCGATTTCTTTTTGTCGTAACAAATATAACAAATAGTACAACTTTCGGCAATATAAAAAATACAAATAATACAATTAGTTTTTTGTATTTGCAATTGTATGCTTGCTGTATCACAATAAAGGAACCAACCTAACGTAAAGGAGATGGAGGTATGTCGCAATCGACGCTCCAAACCGCAATCAAGGATGAATTGTTGTCCCGCATCAAAAGTGGGCATTATAAAGAAGGGGAGAAATTTCCGACCGAGTACGCGCTTTGCGAGGAGTTCGATGTGAGCCGAACGACGGTACGTGGCGCCCTCAATCAGTTGACGACGGAAGGGTATTTGGTCCGCCAACAAGGTCGCGGTACGTTCGTCGCCGGAAAGAAAGTCCAACAGACGCTATCGTATACACCGAACAACTATGCGGCCCAGCTCGCTGTTCAAGGAAAGCGTGGTCAAGTCGCGTTGATCGACATCTCCGTCATCTCGGCATCCGGTCAAATCGCTTCGGTGTTTGAAGCAGAGGACAATGCGCCGATTCAAAAGATTGAACGGATTCGTCATGCGGACGGGGAACCGACACAGTATGAAGTCTCTTTCATTCCGTGGAAGATTGCACCGGGGATCACGAAAGAACAGGCAGAGCATTCACTCTTCCGAACACTGGCTGAAGTCCACGACGTCCATGTCGCGAAGACGACAGAGGCATTGGAGATTGCCCTTGCCGACGAGAAAGTGAGTACGCTCCTCAACTGTCCACTCGGGTCACCATGTTTCCATATCGAAACCGTGACAGAGGATGAGTCGGGACGAGCGATTGAATATTCACGCTCGTACTTCCGTGGGGACAAGACGAGCTTCGTTATCGAACGGAATTATAACTAATAAAAGCGCTCGACTGTTTCGTATAGAAACGTTCGGGCGCTTTTTTATGAAGTGATTCAAAAAGGATATGAGGAAGAGAAAAACGAAGATACATACGATCAAATTGAATAGTGGGAGTGAGCAATATGACGATGTTTACAATTTTCGGGGTCCTGGTCTTCGGACTAGTGCTGTTGGGAATCGGTGTTGTGATGAAGAAACGCTGGTTATCCATACTCTCGATGGTTCCAATAGCGATTGCTGTGGGACAACTTGCGTTTCTTTTTTTGATCGGAATGTAATCTTACTTAACATACATGTTGCATAAACTTTCCCCATACATATTGGATACAGTCGATTCCTGACTTTATGTACACTAGAATCAGGAGGCGAGAGAAGCATGTCAATTATTGAATTCAAAGATGTGAGTCATCAAGACATCCTGCACCATGTGTCCGGGACGTTTCGGGAAGGGCGAATCACGACGTTCGTCGGACCGAGCGGCGCCGGCAAGACGACGTGTCTGAAGCATATCAACGGATTGCTGTCACCAGACACAGGCACGATTTTATTCAAAGGGGAAGATATTGCGGAGATGGACATCCTCGAGCTACGAAAAAAAATCGGGATGGCATTTCAAAGCGCCCCAATGATTCAAGGAACGGTATACGACAACTTGAATCTTCCGAAAGCCATCTTCGACGAGACACTCGACCGCGACCGGGCTGCCGAGTTGCTTCATCGCGTCGATTTGAGTGAGGCGCTCCTCGACCAACCCGTCAAATCATTGTCGGGCGGGGAACGAAGTCGGGTCGCCATCGCCCGTACGCTCGTCAATAAACCGGATGTGCTCTTGCTCGATGAAATCACGGCGAGTCTCGATTATCGGACGGTGAAAGAAATCGAGCGACTCATCCGAAAACTGCAACAATCGTATGGCGTGACCGTCATCTGGATCACCCATGACTTAGATCAGGCGCGACGGGTGAGTGACGACATGTGGTTCTTGAAAGACGGGGAACTGCTTGCGTATGGGGACGCATCGTTCATTGATGAATCGGACGATCCTGTCATCCAACAATTCGTCAGGGGGGAAGATTGATGTCATACATTGAACTCGCGACAGCGCTCATCTTCGTCGTCATCCCGCTTGCCTTGACGCTCGTCCTACGACTCGGGCTCGAGCGAGATATTATCATTGCGACCGTCCGTTCCATCATTCAACTGCTGATCATCGGCTATATTTTGACGTTCGTCTTTGAGAGCGACAGTCCGATTTTCATGCTGTTGATGATCTTACTCATGATTGTCGCCGCGACACAGAATATCCGACGGAAAGGGGACGGGATTCCGGGTATCATGTGGATCATCGTCTTGACGCTCGTGACGATCGAAGCGCTGACGATGGGGCTCATGCTCGGGCTCGGCATCATCCCGTTTGAACCGGAAAAGGTCATTCCAATCAGTGGGATGGTCATCGGGAACAGTATGGTGTTGTCGCTCCTCTTCTTAAACAAGTTTAAAGACGAGGTCGAGCGGAGTGATGACGTCATCGAACTCATCCTCTCGCTAGGCGGGACACCGAAAGTGGCCATCGACCGCAGCTTGAAGAATGCGATTCGCACGAGCATGATCCCGACCGTCGAGGCGCAAAAGACGATGGGGCTCGTCCAACTACCGGGTATGATGAGCGGTCTCATCATCGGTGGGGCAGATCCGATGGAAGCGGTACTATACCAACTTTTGATTCTGTTCTTGATTTTGACGACTGCCTCCATTTCGGCGACACTCGTTGGTTACTTGGCGTATCCACGCCTGTTTAACGAGAAGATGCAGTATATCGGATTGACCTATCGGAAGGGGAAATGAAGCATGATCACAGGGATTCATCACGTACAGCTCACGATTCCAACTGGAGCGGAACGAGAAGCGAAGGCATTCTACTGCGATTTTCTCGGTCTAAGTGAAATCGAGAAGCCGGACTCACTGAAAGAGCGCGGTGGATTTTGGCTTCAGGTCGGCGACCAATCCGTTCATGTCGGGACTGAGAACGGCGTGGAGCGGAACAAGACGAAAGCGCACATCGCGTATGCTGTGACGGATTTAGGTCATTGGAAGGCGGCCCTCACAGAAAACGAGATTGTATACTCCGAAGGCATCCCGATTCCTGGGTTCGATCGATTCGAGTTTCGGGACCCGTTCGGCAATCGAGTCGAAATGATTCAAGCATTATAACAAAAGGGAGCATCCATCGCGGATGCTCCCTTTGTCGTTCTTCAAGAAATACCGAATAACTGAGTCAATTGTCTCCATTGGGCTGGATAGGCGTTGCTTCCGCTGTGCTCGTGAACAAGTTTACCGTTAGCGTATACGCTGAGGTTCCACTGCGTACCATCTACAGTGATGACGCCTTCGGGTTCTTCGAAAACGATTGGCCAGCGATGCGTTCCGAGTGATTCAAACTTCATACGAATTTGTTCTGCTTCTTCACCTTCGAATTCCTCGGATATCGAAAGGGCGGATTGATCGACGTGACGAAGGACGGTACCATTTTCAAAAAAGGTCAGGGTACTCACATCAAACACACCAAAGCCACCGACACGAAAAACGGCCTCAATGGACGATTGTTCCGGACGCTTCAATCGACTGGTGAAGCGAAGTAGTCGACTTGGGAACGGGTGGCGGACGAATGGTGGAGGAATGTCAAAAAGATCGCGCAGTGTTTTGTGATTCATGAACATTCAACCTTTCTCGCATATAAGTTGTCCTGAGTATAGCGGAGTTCATATGGATGAGTAGGTAAAATAACGTTCAAGGTACGAAAAAAGCACCTCTCAACGAGATGCTTTGCAGTTAATATACTTCATACGTTTGTCCCGTCTGCGCGCCTTCAACGCTCTTCACATAGGCGAGGGCGACCCGTTCACCCGGCACCGCTTCGTAACCACGGAAATAAGGACCATACGCATCGAGCGCTTCGACGAGAACGTTCGGGCTAACGTTGTTGATGCGAATGCCCCGTGGCATCTCGATTGCCGCACCGGTGACAAATCCTTTGATGGCACCGTTCGCGAGTGCAGCCGATGCGCCTTCTTTGATGGGATCGTCCATCAAAATCCCGCTCGTCAGTGTGAAACTGCCACCATCGTTCACATAATCAAGTCCGAGAAGGACGAGGTTGACCTGTCCTTTGATCTTGCTGTCGATACTCTTCTGATTATCCGCCGGCGTCATCTCGGAAAGTGGTCCGAAATGTGTGCTGCCCGCCGTACTGATGACCGCATCGACGCGACCAACTGTCTCGTACATCTGACGGATGCTGTCTTCTGAGGTGAGGTCGACTTGCACGTCCGCCCCGTTACGCCCAGCCCGGATGATTGTATGTGTTTTCTCCAATTCGTTTACGACGGCCTGACCGACCGTGCCGCTTGCCCCAACGAGTAAAATATTCATGTGAAACTGCCCCTTTCGTCACGCTTAGATTCCACTTCAGAGTAGCGGATAGCGAGGACGTTCGGCAATCAAGTTGCTTCTAGTGAGCAACTGCTTCTCAAGTACAACGAATATGGTTCAAGCTGCGGCCTTCTGCCCTCGTTGATTCATCACGATGACCCCAAGGACAATCAATAACAAACCAATCCCGTTCAATGCGGAGAGGACTTCTCCATATACGAACACGCCGATTAGACCCGTCGCCACCGTACCGAGTCCGGCCCAGATGCTATAGGCGATACTGAGCGGGATTGACTTCAAGACGATGCCCATGAGGGTGAATGAGGCGGCGAAACTGACCAAGAGAATGACACTCGGCACAAAGTTCGTGAATCCGTCCGATAGCTTCAACATCGACGTCCCGAGTACCTCGAATGCGATGGAAAAGAACAGTAAAAAATAAGCTTTCATCTTGAATCACCTCACAATTTCATAAAGACGAGCCCGATGATCACGAGCGCAATTCCGGTAACTTTTTGACGACTCACTTTTTCGTGGAAGACGACAAAGCCGATCACAGCCGTAAGCGCCGTTCCGACACCGCTCCAAAACGCATAGGCGAAGCTGAGAGGGATCGTGAAGAGCGCTAGTGATAACAAATAAAACGCCGTCCCGTAGCCGATAGCCACCCCGAGAATCGGAAGTCGATTCGTCGAGGTGGCGTTCACTTTCAACATGCTCGATCCAAATAGTTCAGAAACGATGGCCCCAATCAAATAGATGAATCCCATGTCAGCCACCTCCTTCAAGTAACTCATCACACGCCTCTCGGATGAGTGTCGCCGCACGATCCTTGAACGATTCGCTATATCCATACAAAACGGCGAACCAAAAACCGTCACAGAGGAGACGGAGTTTTAAAATCGCATCTTGGTCGGGACCGTCGGCTGCGAACCGTTCGTTCCAACCGGTCGAGACGTTGCTCCAAATCGACTCGCTCGCCGCATCTTCTTGTGACGAGATGAAGACGGCGATGAGGTCCGTGTCTCCATGGTCGACATCATCCAATGTAGCGAGGGCATAAGCACGAGTAAATGGATACGGACCATCCGACAAATGGTCGGTGATTCGTGTTTCGAACGTCTCGATGGCCATCTCGTTCATCTGACGCAATAAGTTGGCCTTGCTATCAAAATGATAAAGGACACCTGCTTTCGTGATCCCTGCTTTCGTCGCCAATCGTTCGAGTGACAACTGACTGATGCCGTCCTCTCGAATCATCTGGGCGGCCGTCTGCAACAACAATTGTTTTTTACTCATCGATTTACACACCACCTTTACTTTACTGACCGTTCAGTAAAGTCATCCTACCAAATAATGATTCAGGTTGTCTAGCGAAATGACTGATGGAATAATGTGGGAAAGGGGGTGTCGGTATGGGCTCACATTTGATGCATCTCGTCATCGCGAACGAGATGGTAAACGGGTTATCAGAACTCGATGAGGTTGCATTCACACTCGGAAGTCTTGCGCCGGACGCGACGACCGAAAAAGGAGATTCACATTACTATGCGGGAAGACACGACGATTTGTCGCGTCGTCTCGATCTCGAACAGTACTGGCGTGATAGCGAGGGAGAGGACCGCTCGTTTCGACTCGGTTACTATGCGCATCTCGTCGCGGACGAGATCTGGCTACAAGGGTTTTACAAAGGCTGGTTGAAAGAGGTCATCACCCAAGACCCGTCAAAGCAGGCTGCCTACTATGCAGATTTTGATGCCTATAATGCTCGCCTGTCGAAACGACTAGGGGAGTTCGATTTCGAACGATTAAAAGGGGATCCGGCTTTCGATGAATTGATTGAAAAAATCGAGCGAGACACGGCGATGACAGAAGAGGGGACGTACACCATGTTCTTGCCGCACCAGTTTGATGGCTATGTCGATACGTGTGTCCGCCGTTGCTTGGAGATGGTGAAACGGAAGCAGGCGATACTCACATGAACAAGCGATTTGCACCGCTATACGCGACGCTCGGACTCTTCATCTTGACGGTCATCACATTCTTCACGCTGAACGGACGGGTGTTTCCGAACCTCGAGTTGATGCCGGTCATTTGGGTATATCTCGCGATTGACATCGCTTTGTTCGCCACGTTGATTTGGGGACTGTTTACGAAGGATCGAATCATAAAAATTTACACGCTTCTTGTGACAATCGGATTGATGATCCCATTGTCGATTTGGATTTTCCTGTTGCTGTTGGCGAACGGGATTTCGGAGGCATGAGTCATATGGACGAACCTAAAACAATCCCATTTTTGATGCGCCGAGTGCCGTTTTTCATCTTGTATGCCCTTTGCGGTCCGCTTGCGCTTCTCATCTTGATCATTTACTGGCGAGACACGCCGACTGACGATCGAGGACCGTATTTGTTTTTCTCGGTCGTGTTTTCGTTGTTCTTCATCAAGAAACTCATACCGGACGGATTGTTGAGTATCGTGATCTTTTCAGCGACGTATACGTTCGTCTTATTCGTCACATACATCATTCTCGATCGAAAGCGAAATCGTGATGACAATGAGTAACTTTGAAAGTGAATTCCCATTTTCTTAACGACAGCCGGATTGATGATCCCATTGTCGATTTGAACTTTCCTGTTGTTGTTGGCGAACGGGATTTCGGAGGCATGAGTTGAATGACTGAAAACGAGAAAAAATTACCTTTTGTGGCTCAAGCAGTCCCGTTCTTGATTGGTTGTCTGATTTTTGGACCAATTGGATTGGTGATTCTGCTGTTCATGTGGAGACGTTTGGAACGAGATAAACGAATCATCTATTTGATTGCTGCGCTCTTCTTCACGTTACTCGACGTTCTCGACTATTTCACTGATGGTCTACTCTATTATTTGGTTTGAGAAAATGGATCTTTCCATTTTCTTTTTTTTGTGCTCTCTATAGAAAGGAAATTTTTCCTATCCGAATCTTTACAATTTGACGTTGCGTATCCTTTTTTTGTTTGATATGCTACTTGATGAAAACGACAATGATAATCATTATCACTGATAACGAGAAAGAAAAAGAGACATACATAACCAACATGACTCGTTTTTTGGTGGAAGAATCATTGAAACTTACATACAGAGGAGATGGATGAAGTGGGGAAATTTAAACTTTCACTCATGTTGACGTTACTCGTCTTCGTACTCGCCGCATGTGGTGGAACGAGTGAGACGAAGCAAGAAGAGAACGTCGACGGTGCAACAAAAACAGAGACAGTCGAGATTACAGACGCGCACGGCACAATCGAGGTACCGGTCAATCCGGAGAAAGTCGTTGCCCTTGATAACCGTACGTTCGAAACATTGGCAGCGTGGGACATCGATTTAGTGGCGGCACCACTCCTTCCAGCGGAGTCACCATACGCATCAGACAAAGACATCGCAGACGTCGGTATGCACTTTGAACCGAACTTAGAGGCGATTGCGGGAGTGGACCCGGACGTCGTCATCGTCGGTCAACGTTTCGCGGATTACTACGAAGATATCAAAAAGTTGGTACCAGAAGCAGCGGTCATCGACTTGAACATTGAAATCCCAGAAGATGCAGGGACACCAGGTGAAATCTTGGTTAAAGGATTGAAAGACACGACACTCACGCTCGGCCAAATCTTTGACAAGAACGAAGATGCAGCACAAATTGTCGCTGATCTCGACAAGTCAATCGAAGATGCAAAAGCAGCGTATAACGGAGAAGACACAATCATGTCTGTCATCGTATCAGGAGGAGACATCGGATTCTCAGCACCGGTGACGGGACGCGTGTTCGGACCGATGTACGATATCTTCGGATGGGTACCAGCACTTGAAGTCGAGAAGACGACGGGTGACCATGAAGGCGATGAAGTATCTGTTGAAGCCATCGCAGAAAGCAACCCGGACTGGTTGTTCGTCCTAGATCGTGACGCGCCACTTGGTGACGCAGAAGGAGCGGTACCGGCAGAGGACGTCATCGATAACGCACCTGCACTTCAAAAGACGACGGCTGTGACAGAAGACCAAATCGTTTACGCGCCGAAAGACACGTACTTGAACGAATCGATTCAAACCTATTCGGAATTCTTCAACAGTGTCGCGGAAGCACTCACGAAGTAAGGTTCGATTATGCAAAAACGGTTGACAGCCAGGGTTGAGACGATGTCTCAGCCCTCCTTTTCTAAATTGTGGACGAAGTCGTTCGTATTCACCGCTATCATTGTCCTCGGTTTGGCGGTGCTGTCACTCTTTACAGGCGTATATGACTTATCTCGGACAGACGGCTTCGATATGTTTTGGATCACCCGCGTCCCTCGTACGGTCGCGCTCATGCTGACGGGTGCGGCGATGGCGATGGCGGGACTCGTCATGCAGCTCATCACACAAAACCGACTCGTCGAACCGACGACGACGGGGACGCTCGAATGGGCAGGACTAGGCTTACTTACTGTGTACTTGCTCGTTCCGGCACCGAGCCTCATGATGCGCATGACCGGAGCAATCGTCTTCTCGTTCATCGGAACGATGGTGTTCTTCTGGTTCTTACGTTCGGTCAAACTCCGCTCGTCACTCATCGTCCCAATTATCGGACTTATGCTAGGGGCGGTCATCTCCGCCATCTCGACGTTCCTCGGTCTGTTCTTCCGCGCGAGTCAGGCGATTGAAGGCTGGTTCGTCGGTTCATTCGCTTCGGTACAAATCGGACGTTACGAATATTTATGGGTCATCATCATCGTGACGGTGCTCATCTTTATACTGGCGAACCGTTTGACGCTCGCCGGGCTTGGGGAAGACATCGCAACGAGTCTTGGCGTGAACTATAACCAATTGATGATGATCGCGACCGGACTTATCGCCTTATCGGTCGGGGTCGTGGCGACGGTCATCGGGAATTTACCGTTCCTTGGCCTTATCGTCCCAAACCTTGTCTCGATGTTTCGGGGGGATGACTTACGCAGCAATCTGCCGTGGGTCTGTCTTGTCGGGATGGGTGCGATTCTCGTCAGTGACTTGATTTCACGGACGATCATCATGCCGTTCGAACTCCCGGTCTCGCTTATTCTCGGAACGGTCGGTGCGTTCGTCTTTATTATGATTCTATTGCGGCAACGCAAAAAAGGAGGGGTTCGATGAGTACGGTCATTGAACGAGATGGCGTCGAAGTGAAAGTTGGGGCATTGACAGAAGAACGTCATGCTTCGGCGTTTCAATCGAAACGAGCGAGCAGACGCTATTGGCTCTTCTTAAGTGCCTTTATTCTCGGAGGACTCTTGTGCGCGCTCGGCCTTCTCCTTTACAACAATCCGGTCTCCATCGATTCGCCGTCATTTGTGCCGGTCGTCGAACGGCGAATCGTCGCTATTGTGACGATGCTCATTGCGGCACTTTGCCAAAGTCTTGCGACGGTCGCATTTCATTCCGTGACGAACAACCGAATCATCACACCATCGCTTCTCGGATTCGATGCGCTTTATTCGACGATCCAGACGAGCATGGTGTTCTTCTTCGGGGCAGGGGCGTTGATTGGATTCTCGGGAACTGGCGCCTTCTTGACGCAAGTCGGGCTCATGGTGACGATGAGTCTTCTCTTATACGGATGGCTCTTATCGGGGAAGTACGCCAATCTTCAGCTCATGTTGCTCGTTGGGATTATCATCGGGACGGGACTGAACTCGGTGTCGTCGTTCATGCGCCGCATGCTCGCACCGTCCGAGTTCGATATTCTGCAGGCACGATTATTTGGATCGGTGACGAATGCTGACGTGGCCTACTTTCCCATTGTCATTCCGATTGTTGTCATCGCCGGGACATTGTTGTTCTTGTTTTCGAACCGACTCAATATCGTGGCACTCGGTAAGGACGTTGCGACGACGTTCGGCGTGAATCATCGGAGAAGCGTCATCTATACGCTGGTTCTGATTTCACTCCTCATGTCGGTGTCGACGGCGCTCATCGGTCCGCTCACGTTCTTCGGATTTTTAGTCGCAACGCTCAGCTACCAGATTGCCTCGACGTATGACCATAAATACGTCTTCCCGATGGCGTTCGCCTTAGGGTTCTTCGTCCTGACGAGCGCGTATTTCTTCATGTATCACATATTCCAGACGCCAAGTGTCGTCTCCGTCATCATCGAACTGTTCGGAGGACTCATCTTCTTGGCCGTCATCTTACGAAAGAGGTCGCTATGATTCAAATCGAACAAGTCAAAAAATCGTATACAGATGACGTCCACATCGGACCGCTCACGCTCGACATCCCAAAAGCCGGGTTCACTTCACTCATTGGACCGAACGGGGCAGGGAAGTCGACGACGCTCATGATGATTGGACGGTTACTCAACTTAGACGAGGGACAGATTCAAGTCGCTGGGATGGATGTGTCGAGCACGAAGTCGAAAGACTTGGCGAAAATCATCACGATTCTTCGTCAAGAGAACCATTTCGTGACGCGGCTCACGGTTCGACAACTCGCCGGATTCGGTCGATTCCCGTATTCAAAAGGGAGATTGACGAAAGAGGACGAGGCGATCATCTCGAAATATATCGACTTCCTCGACTTAACCGCTCTCGAGAATCGCTATCTCGACGAACTGTCAGGTGGGCAGCGTCAGCGTGCATATGTGGCGATGGTACTTTGTCAGGAAACGGAATACGTCCTCCTCGATGAGCCGCTCAATAACTTAGATATCGCTCGTTCAGTGCAGATGATGGAATATTTGCGCCACGTCGCCGATGAGTTTGGACGGACGATTGTCACGGTGCTCCATGATATCAATTTCGCGGCGAAATATTCGGATCGCATCTGTGCGATGAAGGACGGGCAAATCGTTGCATTCGGAACGGTCGATGAGATTATGGACGCAAAGATTTTATCGGATATTTTTGAGACAAAACTCGAAATCATCGAAGGGCCGTATGGGCCGATTGCGGTGTATTAACGAAAGGGAGAATTCACATGAAAATTGATTGGACACCCATCACAAAAGTCGTAAACGAAGCGCCCGATACATACACGTTCCATCTCGCGTTACCTCCTGAGTTCACGTGGCAGGAAGGGGCGCATACGCATCTTGCACTCGAAGGATTCAACGCCGAAGACAAGCCGGACCGAAGTCTCGTCCGCCATATGTCCATCTCTACATTGCCGCACGAAGGGGCAATCGGCATCACGACCCGCATCAAGTCCGAATGTTCACCATTCAAATCCATCCTTCGCGACATGGTACCTGGGGACAAGGTCGCCTTGTTCAAGACACATTCGAACGTTCCGCTCGAACGGAGTGGAAAGAACGTCTATCTGTTGTCGGCCGGTGTCGGACTTGCGACATTCCGTCCAATCGTCCTCGAGTACTTGGCGAACGGGGAAGGTGTCCCGCATCTTTATTCATTGAACGTCGATTCGTCGAAGGCGTATCTGTTCAGTGATGTCTTCGAATCAAACGAACGCTTCACGTCCGAGTTCGTGCCGAGTCGGAAAGACTACTATGAACGAATTGAAGCGTTGGCTGCCGATCAAGATGGATTATTCTATGTCGTCGGTAGTGACGAACTGTTACGCGAGACGATTCAGGTACTTCGGACGAACGGAGTAGCTTGTGACAACATCAAAATCGACAAGCACGATTTTCAGCGTGAAGACTTTTTAGGCTGACACTCAAACCGGGGACATGCGCCCCGGTTTTTTCGTGCACAGCTGGACGAAACGTTCAAAGATACTGCGACCATCTGGTGTACCAATCGACTCAGGATGGAACTGGACGCCATACGTCGGATGGGTCGGATGTTCGATTGCCATGATGACACCATCTGTCGTCTCTGCCGTAACAATCAAATCCGTCTCTTGTACGACGAGCGAGTGATAGCGCATGACGTCCATCGACAAGCCTTCGAATAAGACGCCCGGTGACGTATTGATGCGCGACACTTTCCCATGCATGACCTCGTTCGCTCGTCCGACGACCCCGCCGAACGCCTCGGCGATGACCTGATGACCGAGACAGACCCCAAGGATCGGGACGTACCCAGACAATTGTCGAACGACCGCAAGCGAGACACCGGCATCTTTTGGACCACCGGGACCCGGGGAAAGGATGATCCCACTCGGGTTCATGCGACGGATTTCTTCTATAGTATGTTCATCATTCCGAATGACGCAGACGTCACTGAATCGGGCGACGTCCTGATAGACGTTATACGTGAACGAATCATAGTTGTCGATGAGGAGAATCATGCGAACACCTCCAAAAGGGATTTGGCTTTATGCAACGTTTCTTCGTATTCTGATACAGGATCCGAATCATATACGATTCCGGCACCAGCTTGGACGTGGGCCGTGTCACCTTGGATGACCATCGTCCGGATGGCGAGAGCAAAGTCGAATCCACCCCGGACGTCGAGATAACCGACCGCCCCGGCGTACACTTCGCGCTTCACCGTCTCGAGCTCGTCAATGAGTTGCATCGCCCGAATCTTTGGGGCACCCGAAACGGTACCGGCCGGAAGACAGGCGCGGAGCGCATCGATTGGCGTCACCTCGTCACGAAGTTCACCTTCGACTTCGGAGACGAGGTGCATCACATTTTTGAACCGCTCGAGCTCGATGTGTTTCGGGATGGTGACTGTACCGATTTTGGCGACCCGACCGATGTCGTTCCGTCCGAGATCGAGAAGCATCCGGTGCTCGGCAAGTTCCTTCTCGTCCTGAAGAAGCGACTCCGCGTGACGCATATCTTCCTCGACCGTCTTTCCACGTGGACGTGTGCCGGCGATTGGGTTCGTCGTCACTTTGCCGTCTTCGACACGGACGAGACTCTCAGGTGAGGCGCCGAGGACGATGGCTTCCCCAAGGTCGATGTAGAACAAGTACGGGCTCGGGTTTTGTTTGCGGAGCGTCCGGTAAAAGTGGAACGGGTCACCGGTGAATGTCGCGTCGATTCGTTGTGACAAGACGAGTTGGAAGACTTCACCTGCAAGAATCGCCTCTTTCGCCTGGAGGACACGGTCGATGAACTCATCTTTTGTCGTCAAAAGCTGTTCGCTCGTCCGGACGACCGGTTCGAGGGCGTGTGTCTCCGGTGTCTCGAGCTGTTCACGGATGGACTCGAGTCGCATCGTAGCATCCGTCTCACTCGTATCGATCAAGACGACCTGTTCTTCGAGATGGTCGTATAAGACGACCGTCTCATAGCGCTGGAAGAGGGCGTCCGGTAAATCGCGCGTCTCCGTCGGTGTGTTCGGAATCGGTTCATACACGCGAAGTAAGTCGTAGCCGATATAGCCGACGGCACCCCCGATGAACGGATACGGTGCAGTGATATCTTCACGTGTGATGCGTTCAGATAGGGCGTGGAGCGGATCGTCCGCATAGATGGTGCCGGTCGAATCTGTCACGTCGTTCCCATCGACGCGGATCGTCTCGACCGGATCCGCCGCGATGATGGAATAGCGGCCGTGCTTGCCTTCCGCCCGACTCTCGAGCAGGACCTTACGTTCACCTTGCAGACGGTGGAAGATTGCCACCGGTGTCAATTCGTCGCCATTGATGATCAGTTGTTGCATCGAAATCTCCTCCTTAAACTAAAAAAATCTCCCCGTCCCACATGTCCGATCGGACATGAAGGACGAGGAGATTCCCCGTGTTGCCACCTTCGTTGAAAGACGCCTTGTCTTCCCACTCATCGCGAACCATCATTCGCTGTCCCCGATAACGGGAGGACCCGTCAGAGCCTACATGTCGGTCTGAACGCTCAAAAACCCATTCACGCAAGGCACGACACCGGTTCGCATCGACCACCGGCTTTCTGTAGACGTCCCTTCGCGCTACTCTTCTTTCTCATCGCGAGTTCGTATGAATGTTATCGTTACTTTAACGGGATGAAGCTTTCTTGTCAAGACTCAAAACGCGACAGACATTTGAAAATAGATAAATTATGCTATGATGGATGGTGAAAGGAAGGTGCACCGATGGAGACACTCAACATGAAACAACTTTCTGACGACCGCGCGACGAAACAAGTCGCGGGTGACCTCGACGCGATGCGTGACTTGATGCATGACTCGTTTCGGTATGTCGACTCGAGCGGACGTCAGTTTGATAAAGAGACGTTCCTCGACCAATACGTCGACCCGACTGCGATTCAATGGATTGCCCAAGAAACGGTGACGTTCGATGAAACCGTGACGACGGACCTCGCAATCGTGAAAGTCTTGCTCGAAGAACGGTTTATTCTAGGAACGAATGCATACGAAGGACGCTTTTGGGCGCTCCACCTGTATATAAAAGAAGGCGATGACTGGCTATGGCAAGGCGGTCAAGCGACGATGATCAACGAATAATGTGTAGACACTTCTTGAAAAAGAGGTGTCTTTTTTTGAGCAGATTTACTTGTCGAAACATTGTCGAAACATTTTTGTTACATTTTTGAAACATTAACCGATATATTCCGTAGAACGATTTGGAGCATATACTCCAAGATCAAATGAAAGAGGGGAAACTATGAAAACGAGATTCAAGCAGTTCGTGGCGATGATGACGATCCTCGTCCTCGTCCTGTCATTCCTCCCACCGGTATCAGCCGACAAAGGGGAAGGCATGAAGGAGGCCACCTTACTCAATCCGGGAGAGGCGGTCGAGTTCACGACCGGAATCGAACCGGTCAACACGTATTGGTTCAAGATGGAACGTGTCGCGTCAGCGATGACACATATGGAAGTCACGTTCGAATCTTCCAAACTCGCGAACATCAGCATCTATCCGAGCGCCGAGATGGCGGCAAAGGATGAAACGTTCGATCGCTATCGCGCGAGTGCGACGAAAGAAGAGGGAGAACAGACGGCCAAGATTCCGTTCCCATTCGCTTGGGAAGGTCCATACTACATCAAGGTCGAGTATATGCCGATGGACCTCGGTGACGGGATGATGGATATTCCGACAGAGGACATGCCAGTCGGTGAAGAACCGGCAGAAGGGGAAGAACCGACAGAAGGAGAACCAGGGGAAGGGGAAGAGCCACCAGCACCTGATCTCTCAATGTTCGCTTCAGACATCAAGCTCGTCGTCAATCCGGTTAAACTTCCGGTGAAATACGAAGAAGTCGGTGGTGACATGTGTGCCGTCGAATCAATCGTACAACCGGCACCGGAGCGTGATTCGATGCTCAAACTCATCCGTCGTGTGCAGTCAGAAGTACTCGGAAAATCACAAGAAGGTCGGGACTTATCGGCCCTCTATTACCGTGCTTCGCCTTACATCGTCAAAGCGATCACATTTGACGGAGAAAAACGAAAAGTGGCACTGACAGATTTGAAGACACTCCGTCCACTGTTGACGGCGCTTGTCGACAAAAAGGACTACACGTTGAAGACGCAAGATGCAGCGGCAATCAAACGTCTCCATGCACTTGTGGATGGAAGCGTTCCGACGGCTCTCCAAAGTGAGATTGGTGAAATCGCGACAGCGCTCGTAATGGACTCGCTCGCAGGAACACCCGTATCAGACCTCTTTGGGAAAATCGGCATGACGATTCAAACAGACGGTCAGGACGCACCGCGTTATATCGTCAAATACAAATCGTCACCGAGTAAGTCCCTTGGCAAGATGAATGCCATGAATAACGTTTCGGCTGAGCGAATCGCCATCGGTTCGCCATCGGATTACTTTGCGCTCGTCGATGTAGAGGAAGCTTCTACGAAGATGCAGGCACAAGCGAAGTCGACGCTCGAATCAGACCAGAACGTGGAGTACATCGAACCGGTCCAGACGTACAAATCGTTCGCAACGGATGTGAGTCTCGATTACCAATGGGCTATCAATTCGAAGTCGGTTCTCAAACCGTTCCAGGATGCGGGAATTGGTCTTGATCGCTATGAATCGTTACGATTACCGGTACGTACCGTGAAAGTGGCCGTTCTCGATACAGGAGTCGATCATCGTCTGCTCGATTTACAAGGGAAGGTCGACATCGCCAACGCGAAGAACTTTGTCGACCCGAACGGTGAAGGCGACGCGATTGATGACCATGGCCACGGTACGCATGTCGCCGGTGTCATCGGTGCCATCCGAGACAACGGTGTCTCGATGCGTGGGATTGTTCCGAACGTCTCGATCTTACCTGTGAAAGTTCTCGATGCGGGTGGTTATGGGGATACGGATCAAATCGCACTTGGCATCAAATATGCGGTCGACGCTGGGGCGAAAGTCATCAACATGAGCCTCGGTGGAAATGAGAGCCGTACACTCGGATACATGTTGAAATATGCACATGACCGTGGTGTCATCATCGTGGCGGCGACGGGAAATGACGGACAGTCACGTGTGTCTTATCCGGCTTCTTCGAAATACACGATTTCAGTCGGAGCAACGAACTCGTTCGGGATTGTCTCGGATTACTCGAACTATGGGATTGATGTCGATGTCGTCGCACCAGGTTCTAAAGTAGCAAGCCTTGTTCCAGATGGAAACGTTGTCTATATGGACGGGACGAGCATGGCGACACCACACGTCGCGGCTGCTGTCGCTCTCTTGAAATCACAACACCCGAACATGACGGTCGAAGGGGCACGTTCGATCCTCCGTCGTACGGCACAACCTCTCGCATTCTCGGGTGGCGACGCATCAAGGGACCCACGAATGGAAGATGGGTTACAGTATGTGCTCGATGAATTAGATCGTCCACTTCTTCCGTATTATGATGTCGTGAGCGGATACGGGAAAGTAGACGTCTATCGCGCTGAATCCATGCTTCAACTCGCACCGAAACCGAATCGGATCTATGACAATGCGCCAGTTTTCTCGGCTAAAGTCAAATCTGGGACGCGCGTCACGCTCTATAACGGGACGAAGCGTATCGGTTCTGGCGTTTCAAAAAATGGTACAGTCACAATGTCGATCGCACCTCAACAAGAAGGGGCTGTACTGACGGCTCTCTACACAAATGGTAAATTCAGTACGAACGAGCGCCTCATTGTCATGAAAGGACTTCGTCCGAAAACGGCACAGGTGAACGCTGTGCGTGCGAAGACAAAACAAGTGACAGGTAAAGCTCAGGCTGGGATGACGGTCGTCATTCGCGACCAGAAGAAACAAGTCATCGGAAAGTCAAAAGTGACGTTGAATGGCACATATGTCGTGAAGACACGAGTGTTGAAGAAAGGCGAGCGCCTGATGGTTCATGTTGAGGACGTGACGAAGAAGGTCAGTCCGGTCACAACGATCACAGTTCGATAAAAATAGGAAATTACTGAAAAATCATACGCGATTTTTTAATATGTAATCGAGTATGCATACAGTGCGACACAATGGGATTCCTTTTCTATAAGGAGTCCTTTTGTGTTTTTAAAAAATATGATTAAAAATAGAAAATTATGTACCTATTTTTAAAATAATCCATTAAAATAAAGATGTTGTCTGAAGAAAACATTATTTAGGAGGAACATCTTTTCATGAAACAACCAAAGTACTTATCTTTATTCTTAGCGGGGACACTCGTTCTCGGCGGGGTCGCCATGAAACAACCAAAGTACTTATCTTTATTCTTAGCGGGGACACTCGTTCTCGGCGGCTTCGCTCCAACGTTCGTTGCAGCAGAGACGAATGAAACGGTCGTCGACACGACGGCACCTGAAGCACCAGTCGTAGAAACACCGCTTCATACGTCGACTTCATTGAAGATCACAGGAGAAGTCGGGACGAAAGCGGAGATTCTAGTCGCAAACAAAACATATGAGCGTGTCGTACGTTCAACTGGGGAAGCGATCTTCACGATGTCACCACAGCCTGTCGGTCGCGTGATCACAGTCCGTCTCGTCGATGCGAGCGGGAATGTAAGTGAAGAAACACGTGTCGTGGTCGCAGAAGACCCAGAACAACGCCCGGAAGCACCGGTCATCAACACGGTCGATAACTCGGCACGTGCGATCGTTGTCACAGGAACACCTGGAGTAGGTGTAACGGTGACAGTCGGAGGAAGCACGTTCAACGGATCATTTGATGCGAACGGTCAATACCGTCGCGTGATTGCGCTTCAAAAAGTAGGAACGCCTTTATCAGCACAAGCGAAAGCGAAGAGTGGGGCACTCAGTGAACTCGTTCAAACAACGGTCGTCGCTGACAAGGTTGCACCTGCGAAAGCTCGTTTGACACAAGCCGTGACGACGACATCGAACGGAATCGCGGGAACGGCAGAACCGCTCGCGACAGTAGTCGTAACAATTGACGGAAAAGCATACTCGGCACCGGTCATGTCGACTGGGAAGTTCGTTCTTCCGATTCCAAAACAACCACTCGGTAAGAAGATGACCCTCGCGGTACGTGATGGTGCTGGTAACTATAGTGCTTCTGAGACGTTGACGGTTCAACACGCACTCTTCAACAACTTCTATCGTGTGACGGAAGAAGAGTTCCGCGCAGTCTTCCATAAAGAAGTATTCACATGGGACGGATCGACACGTTACAACGAGACATTTGCGCCATTCTTCATCGACCGTCCGTCGAAATCGAATATGTTGTTCTTACTGAGCAACTACACAGAAGATGGAGATGTGGTTGGATTCAATAAGCTTCGCATCCGTGTAGGGAATGCGACATATACAGAAGCAATCGATGAGTGGGATGTCGATTACTATGAGTACGAAGACGGATCAGTAGAAGAATCATACTGGTTTATCCCGAGCGCGAAGATGATCGCTTTCATCAAACAACACGTTCGTCCAGAGAACCGGATCGTCATCACAATCGAAGGATACGACTATGATGTGGAGTGGGCATTGATCGCTGGCGAGAAGCGTGCCTTCATCCAGTCGCTTCAATACGCAGGATATTAATAAGAAGAAATATGTTACTAGCCGTAGGTGAATCATTCACCTGCGGCTTTTTTGGGGTTTCGTGGATAGGACTAATGGAGGAGGGATGGTGAGCAGGGTTTTCCTCTAAATGGTTTTAAAAGTTTGGTCAATGTAAAATTTAGGATTAAATAAAGTCGGAAAATGCTCAAATCAAAAAATAGACATGGAAATTATACATAAATCCATATTATTCATTTAAATATACAAATAATGTATATAAATGAATTTATGAATGATAAATGGCTTGAATTCGCCCTTTTTCGACGTGTTTCGACATTTATAAAATAGGTGAATTTAATATTGAATAATCTCCAATAACGAGAAATTCAAAATCATTCCCATTTTTGCGAAAAAAAACGCTTGTGCTAGCTGGAAGCGTTATGTATATTATGGATGTAAGGTTTTCCAAGTTCATACTTGGTAAATTGTTCAAGGGTCACCTCTTGAAAGAATACCTACCCGTTTCGGTGAAGCTCAAGACCTAAACGATCAAGTTGCATAAGTCATTCGTATGAGCGGCGTATACATATGGGATCTTTAGCGGGGGGAGCGTCGACGTAGACGAGTAGAGACAAACACGTATAATACCCAAAGGGAGGATTTACACAAGATGGCTAAGAAATCATTCAAGCTAGTCAAAGCGTCAGCAGCTCTTGCTGTGACGGCAGCAGCCCTTACACCAGTAATGGCAGCAGAAGCATCAACTTCAACAGTTGAACTCAAAGCAGAGGTTGTACTCGGCGGGAAGTTCAAAGAAGCACTCGCACTCAACACACCAGCTGGTGTTGAAATCAAATGGGGTAAATACCTCGTTACTGCAATCAACAAATGGCAAACAGTTAAAGGTCAAGGTTCTGATGGAAAGACTTACATCAAGAAACTTTACGCTCGTAACTACCCACTCTACATCCTCGACCAAGATCTTGGCGAAGTAGAAGCTGGTTCTGAACTCGAGAAGCCATCAATCCGCGTTATGTACCGTGACGGAAAAGTTTACACACAAGCTCCTGAGCGCTTCACAATGAGCTCAACTTACAACACGAAAGATGAAGGCGAGCAAAAAGTTCTCATCTCTTACAACCACAACGGGAACCGTATCACTTCATTCTTGACTTACACAGTTGTTGCTGGAGAAGTTGAGTTCGATAAAGTGATGTCTTCAGTTGATCAAGCTGCAGAAGTTCTTTCTGTCACAGCTGACGTGAAGAATCTCAAAGAAGGCGAAAAAGTTGAACTTGTTGTTTACCCAGGTAAAGACATGTCAGCTCAAGCAATCACTGAAACGGCTACAGTTAAAGATGGTAAATTGACTGTTTCTAAGAAACTTCCAGCGGGAACTCACTCGTTCCAACTCGTTTCTGGCGAAGTGAAGTCAGAAATTCAAGAATTCACGATTGAAGCGCCTATGGTTAAAGAAGTCAAGGCAATTAACGCTAAAGAAGTTATTGTTAAGTTTAATAAAGCTGTCAAGAAAGATACAGTCCTTGGAGCGGGTGATGCAGTTCAAAACATCACGTTTACTCAAGTTGGTACAGCTTTGGCACCATCGACTTTAACTGGTAAACTTTCTGCTGATGGTATGGAATTAACAATTCTTGCAGCTGGCGCTTTCGATGGAAGTTATGCAGTAGCTACTACTACTGATATCAAAACAGTAGCTGGTGCTGGTGTAGCTAAATTTGAATCTGTAGTTTCATTCGAAGATTCAGTACGTCCTACAGTTTCAGCTCCGGTTTATAAAACTAACAATGTAGCTACAATCAGTTTCTCTGAGCCTGTTGATCTTGCGGATAACACAGCATTAGCAAATGCTTTGACGCTTAAAGATACTTCTGGTGCTACATTCACGCCTGTAGTAGCATTGGCTGCTGATAAAAAATCATTTACGTTAGATCTTAATGGTTCTACGTTTGCAACTAACAAAGCATACCAATTGACAATCGCTGGAGTGAAAGATTTCGCTGGAAACCTCATCACACCAAACCCTGTGACTGTGACAGTTGAGAAAAAAGTGGTAGATGAAATTGCACCTACAGTTTCTACTATTTCATCTAGCCAAGCTGGTTATGTGGTTGTGAATTTCTCTGAGCAAGTTGCTGACAGATCAGGTAACCTTGTAGCTTCAATTAACGGAATTTCA
>NZ_JAPEHX010000140.1:0-754 GCF_028823655.1 Exiguobacterium sp. B2(2022)
TGTTTCAGCGATGTTCCTCACAACAGAGGCCGTCATCGCAGACAAGCCAGAAAAAGACGCTCCTGCAATGCCTGACATGGGCGGTATGGGTGGAATGGGCGGTATGATGTAAGTCATGCGCCTTCACAGGAACCATTCATCAGCGAAAGCTGGTGGATGGTTTTTTTGTTGGATATCAATGTTTACTGTGCCTGCTTTCCATCGAATAGTCTCTGTAAGAAGAAATTCTCTTTTTCCGCACGACGTCCTTCAATGTATTCAATAACATCAATTTTTCGAAGAGAGAGGACAGCACGTTTTTTTGTTCCAGGCATTTCATCAATTACCCTCATCACATCAATCATCGTAGAATGTTCAGACATAACCAAATAACGTGCGACACTAATTTCTTTTTTCTTTCCTACATGTCCATAACGTACAACAGCTTTCCAGTAAGACCACTCCATACTCATTTCCTCATTGTTCATAACATGTCATCCCTTCGTTTTTCGACTGATTTGATGCAAAATATTAAATTGATCTTTATGTTGATTGTAGATAAATGAAGGAAATAAACAGTGTAATAAAATTAGCGTGGTTAAATATTTGGTGTGGTTTACAAAAAATGCTGAGCAGAAACACAATCTCTGCTCAGCACCATATCGTGCAAATCATTAGTCTAAAAGTAAAAAGGCATGTTCAACCTTTACTTTATAAAGGTGATTATGGTTATAGCATGTACACTCTACGTGTTTTCATTTATTAATTATGGATT
>NZ_JAPEHX010000141.1:0-753 GCF_028823655.1 Exiguobacterium sp. B2(2022)
ATAGTTTCCGGGATAACTCGTCAATTCGCCGTCTTCACACTCGACGATTCGCGTGGCGACCGCATCCAAGAAGACACGGTCGTGGGACACAATCAGGAGCGCTGAATCGTAATCCTGTAAATAGGATTCGAGCCACGTCATCGCTTCTAAATCCAGATGGTTCGTCGGTTCATCCAAAATGAGTAGCTCGGGTTCCTGCAGAAGCGCCAAGGCGAGGCCTATTTTTGTACGTTCCCCGCCGCTCAACGTATCGAACGGTTGGTCCACGAATGAGGTCAGCTTCAATCCGTCAATCATCGCACTGATTTTTGACTCGTAGACGTAGCCGCCCGCATGTTCGAATTGCGTTTGGATCGTCCCGTATGTTTCGAGAAGACGTTCGAGCTGTTCGGTCGTCGCCATCTCTTGTTCGAGGCGAGACATCTTCTCACGGAGGCGAAGGACTTCCTCGAAGGCAGTCTGAAGAACGTCGCGACCACTATGATTGGGATAGTCGGGAAGCTGAACCAAATAGCCGATAGAGAGTCGCTGCCGACGGTAAATTGTTCCGGCGTCATGCTCTTCAGAGCCGACGATCATGCGTAGTAGTGTCGTTTTACCGCTGCCGTTTCGACCGACGAGTCCGACTCGTTCGCGTTCATTGATCATTAAATTCGCATCTGTGAGAACGGCGTGACCACCGTATTGTTTTTGAATGTGTTGTAAATCGATTAACATAATAGGTTCCTCCTGAAATCAGGGCCTATCAAAAAA
>NZ_JAPEHX010000143.1:0-726 GCF_028823655.1 Exiguobacterium sp. B2(2022)
ATGCGAGCAATGTTCTCACTTAGTTCTTCCTTCTCCCCTTGAAAGTGGAGGTGGAACATATTTGTGACCGGGATGCGTGGCGTCGTCCAGACGCCGTCGAGTCCGTTGAATCGTGCTGCCAACTGTACGGCATGATCCCGATACTCGGTCATCTTATCTTTCCGCATCTCGTAATAATAATCTGAAGAAAGAATGTACGGGTAAAGGCTAATCAAATCACCGCCGTAGCGTCGCTTCCACACCTTCGACGTGTCACAAAATGATTTCGGTCCAGCAAGGATGGCACCGGCAATCCCACCGATTCCTTTATAAAACGAGACGTACACGCTATCAAAAAGTGCACAGATTTCAGATGCTTCTTTTTCGTAATACGGTAGCGATTCGAACAGTCGTGCCCCGTCCAGATGCAGATAGATCCCTTTCTCACGACAGTGTTCATGAATCGCCACAAGTTCCTCGAAGGTCGGCAATTCCCCACCGATTTCCCGTTGTGGAAGTTCGAGCAATAGACATGCGATGTCTGGCAACCCTTGAATCTCTTCGAGTGTCATCACCCGATTTTCGTCCCCGACTAAAATCGGTTCGATGTGATGCAACTCCTTCAAACCGTCCTGTTCATGGATTTCAAGATGACAGAGCGGATGATACGCGACCGTGTTCTCCCCCGTTTCATCACACCAAATACGTAACGCGATCTGTTGCGCCATCGTGCCACTCGGAAAGAAT
>NZ_JAPEHX010000144.1:0-712 GCF_028823655.1 Exiguobacterium sp. B2(2022)
CCGATTCCGCCAACCGAAGAGGACTTGGCGTTACTCGACGAGATGGAGACGTTCCTCGTCAATAGTCAAGACCCAGAGATGAGTGAAAAATACGAGTTACGAGGTGGTGTCGGAATCGCCGCGCCACAACTCGGGGTAAACCGTCGTTTCTTCACAGTCTTGCTACAAGAAGAGGAAGAGACGTTCAAACTCTCAATCTTCAATCCTAAAATCACGAGCCACTCCGTCGAACAGACATTTTTAAACGGTGGGGAAGGCTGTTTGTCGGTCGACCGCGTAATCAAAGGAAATGTACCTCGTTTTCGTCGAATCACATTAGAAGGGTTTGACCGAGACGGACAGCCAATCAAGCTTCGTCTTCGGGGAATGCGCGCGATCGTGTGTCAGCACGAGCTCGACCATTTGGACGGCATCTTGTTCTATGACCGAATCAATATGTCGAATCCGCTAGACACATACGGCGAACCGATTTAACATGTTTAGCTCGAGAAAAAGGGCACTGTTGTTACTATTCCCAATTTTATTTCTTTTAATCGGCGGATGTGTGCGCATTAATTACGATGCGACCGTGCATTACGATCAATCCGTTTCACTCGAAACCACATATGCTTTCCGCGACCACCCGGTGATGAAGTTGCTCAATCTCAGGCTCGACTGGGATACGTGGAAGGAGCAGGCGGAGGAAAACGGGTACGAGACAGAAGATTATTCA
>NZ_JAPEHX010000145.1:0-707 GCF_028823655.1 Exiguobacterium sp. B2(2022)
GAAAGGCGTAGGCGATGGACAACAGGTCGATATTCCTGTACCGCCGTACCACCGTTCGAACGATGGGGGGACGCAGAAGGATAAGGTGACCGTGCGACTGGAAGTGCACGGACAAGCAGCGAGGCCGTCGGGTTGGCAAATCCGCCCGGCATACAAGGTTGAGCTGTGACGTGGAGCCCGTAGGGCGAAGCACCGGATTTCACGCTGCCAAGAAAAGCCTCTAGTGAGGAGGTCGGCGCCAGTACCGCAAACCGACACAGGTAGGCGAGATGAGAATTCTAAGACGCGCGGGATAACTCTCGTTAAGGAACTCGGCAAAATGGTCCCGTAACTTCGGGAGAAGGGACGCTTATGGCAACATAAGCCGCAGTGAATAGGCCCAAACGACTGTTTAGCAAAAACACAGGTCTCTGCTAAATCGCAAGATGAAGTATAGGGGCTGACGCCTGCCCGGTGCTGGAAGGTTAAGGGGATGTGTCATCGCAAGAGAAGCACTGAACCGAAGCCCCAGTAAACGGCGGCCGTAACTATAACGGTCCTAAGGTAGCGAAATTCCTTGTCGGGTAAGTTCCGACCCGCACGAAAGGCGTAACGATTTGGGCACTGTCTCAACGAGAGACCCGGTGAAATCATAGTACCTGTGAAGATGCAGGTTACCCGCGACAGGACGGAAAGACCCCATGGAGCTTTACTACAGCCTGATATTG
>NZ_JAPEHX010000146.1:0-706 GCF_028823655.1 Exiguobacterium sp. B2(2022)
TTTTTGTCACCACGTTTTCTCTTTTGCATTTTCGGGGATTCTGCTACGGTAAGGGAAGCAATTGAAAGAGAGGAGATTCATCTGATGGCAGTGATTTTATTTGATATCGATGGCACGTTAGTAGATACGACTGGACCGATGACGCGGGCGATTCATGAGGCGCTCGAGGAACTTCCTCACCTTCCGAAACCGAGTGAAGAGGCGGTCCGTTCAGGATATGGCTTGGCAGGTAACGCGTTTTGGGAGCATGTCATCCCGGAAGCGACAATCGAAGAGATTCGTCTCATTCGTAGATTGCGTCACACGACGCTCGAGAAGACGATGGAAGGGCAAAACGTCTTATTCGATGGCATTCGTGACATGTTGGAGACGCTTCACGAACAAGGTCATACGTTGACGACGGCGAGCAACTGCGGTGTTCATTACATGAACTTGATTTTAGATACGCAACAGATTCGCTCCTACATGACGGCACCGGAATGCTTGGAGTCTGTCAGTGGCGAAAAGAAAGCGGACATTCTGACAGCGCACCGTGTCCGTCACGGTGAGGCAGACTATATTATGGTCGGCGATCGCAAATCGGATGTCGAGGCAGCACGGGCACATGATTTCCCAGTCGTTTTGACAGGGTTCGGATTTGGAAATGAAGAAGAGTGGGCGCTTGCGGATCACGTCATCAAATCGCCGAACGATTTAGTCGAATGGG
>NZ_JAPEHX010000147.1:0-705 GCF_028823655.1 Exiguobacterium sp. B2(2022)
CGCCTGACCGCTCTGTTCCATCGCTTGCGAGAAGCGGAGGAACGTTCGGTCGGTCCCAAGTAGACCATGCACCGCGAACGTAGGGATAAATTCGTTCGTCTGCGACGCTTGGCGAATCGCCTCGGATTGTCGCTCATTCGCCAATTCTTGTCGGAATGTCCCGACAATCAATACGAGCGAGAGGGAGACAATCAATGACCCCAACAGACGTGAGCGAATCGACGTTTCTTTAGGGTTGCCGACGTTTCGTCGATACTTGCGCCAAATGAAATAACTTAAGATGAGGGCTCCCACAAATACGATGATGGTGATCACCCATGCTTTAACGTTTGGCACATGGGCGACGAGTTTTAAGTTATTTTGGCGTCCTCCGTACACTTGCCATTCGACATGCTTCATCGATCGAAGGTCAAGTCCGGTCCCGTCCTCCACGAACACACCGGTCGGAACAGTCAAGTTAAAACGAATGTCGGCTTGACGGATATAGCGCTCGGCTAATTTTTTTGGAGAGCCCGACAGTTCGACACCCGGTAAGTCAACCTGGTCAAGTCGGAGGTCGAGGTTCGTCTGCATCGTGTAAGAATCAAACCAAATGCCTTCTCGTTGCTCGATATCGAATTGAATGTCAGGAGGGACGAGAATTCCAGCTGGACCCGTTTTCCACTCTTCTTTAATCTGTTGCAACTCATCCACGTTGCGGAACGT
>NZ_JAPEHX010000148.1:0-695 GCF_028823655.1 Exiguobacterium sp. B2(2022)
ACCGCACACGAGGCATTCACCGAGGAAGTGTTGCGCTTAATTTGACAAACCATCAAAACAAAATGAAATAAATGATTTACAGCATAAATATTCTATAGCGCTTGAAGAATCCCAGATAGATTTTCATCCTAAAAGGTTAAAATTAGCACATGAAAATTTAATTAATTCAGCAATAAAACAAGCATATACTAGAATTGAAAGTGAATTTAAAAAATGGGCATTAAGAATCTCGGGATTTGATATTAATTTAGTTCAAGAATTTTATGAGCAATTAAATATATGTAACGAATATTATACTAGTATCGAATCGGCAAAATTGATGATTTTCATGATTGAAGAAATGGAACACGAGTTTGAATATAATTATGAATATTATTAATTTTTAATTTGAAAAGATTTTATTGAAATGTCTATACTGGGTACTATCCATTAGTTGACTTCCGAATCGTAGATTTTTTCGACCGCTTTCAGAACTGAGAGGGTCATGGATGATATATGACATTCCTTTTCTTAATTGGACGCTTAGGCAAGCTTGTCTTAAAAAATAATAAACCTACACGAATATTTGATGATGACTTAATCGTCAGCAATCTCGCACTTCGGCTTGTTCGCAGCGGTCCAAGGCGGTATGTTCGGGACAGAAGCATCGCTTCTCATCCCGCTCATCTTCTCGATGCCGTTCCTCGTGCACCCGA
>NZ_JAPEHX010000149.1:0-683 GCF_028823655.1 Exiguobacterium sp. B2(2022)
CTGTGCGAACCGAATTTACGTCGAACGTGCCGTCGTCGATGAATTCTCGGAGCGTTTCATCAAAGAGGTCGAAGCGCTGAAAGTCGGGAACGGTCTAGAGGAAGGTGTCGACATCGGTCCGCTCATCGACGACGATGCGCTCAGTAAAGTCGAAAAGCATATCGAGGACGCTCAAATTCGCGGTGGTGAAGTATACGGTGGTGAAGTATTAGACGGTTTATTCATTCGTCCGGCAGTCATCCGTTACGCGAATGAAGACATGCTCTGCATGAATGAAGAGACATTTGGTCCGGTTGCTCCAATCGCGACATTCGATTCACTCGAAGAAGTAATCAAACGAGCAAATAATACACCGTTCGGCTTAGCCGCTTATCTATTCACGCAAGACATCAACGAAGCGGTCTATTTAGCAGAGTCGTTAGAGTATGGAATCGTTGGTGTGAATGATGGTCTTCCGTCAACTCCTCAAGCGCCGTTCGGTGGATGGAAAGAAAGTGGACTCGGGCGTGAAGGTGGTCACCACGGCATCGAAGAATTTTTAGAAGTCAAATACATCTCACTCGGGTTGTAAGTATAGGCATACAAAAAGGCTTGTCGCATGTGCGACAAGCCTTTTCTTATCGGTTGACCCATTCGACTAAATCGTTCGGCGATTTGATGACGTGATCCGCAAGCGCCCACTC
>NZ_JAPEHX010000014.1:0-48197 GCF_028823655.1 Exiguobacterium sp. B2(2022)
GCTCTGCTGACGAACGAGCACGCGGTCCCCGTCCAAAATTCCGGCGTTGATCATCGAATCTCCGGAAACGGACAACATGTATACATTATCTGAACCGACGATATGTGCCGGGAGCGGGAAGTGTTCTTCCACGTTCTCGATGGCGGTAATCGGTGTCCCGGCGGTAACTTTCCCGATGACCGGTACGTACATGACGGACTCTTGCTCTTCCATTGTCGGCATATCTTCAGTCAAAATTTCAATCGCGCGAGGTTTCGTCTTGTCTCGACGGATCAACCCGCGTTTTTCCAAACGATCTAAGTGACCGTGTACGGTCGAACTAGAAGCAAGGCCGACGGCTTCTCCAATTTCACGAACAGAAGGCGGATATCCCTTTGCCCGAACTTCGTCTTTGATGAAATCAAGAATCTGTTGTTGTCGCGCTGACATTTTTTTCATTATGTTCACCTCGATGTAATCGAATAACCTGCAAACGCATCCTATTCTTTATGTGTCTAGTGTAACACAAGAACACATGAGCGTACAAACATTCGTTCGTTTTTTTGTGTTGACCGAACACGGGTTCTTGTTTTATGATGAGAAAAGATAAACGAACAAACGTTCTAACGAACATATATTCTTATACAGGAGGCAATGTAATCATGAAAGACACACTTAACGGAATCATTTTAGTCGGGATGCTCTTGGTCGGGATGTTCGCTTTTTATTTGGCAGGGGAGATGCGAGGGGAACCGGCAGTAGTCGAACCAGTCGTCACTACGGAGGAACGTACGATTGAAGAAGAAGTCGCTTATGTCCAAGCGGAATCACTCGAAGCACAAATTATGGCAGAGCGAGAAGAGCATAATGAACGAAAAACAAAATGGTATGCCGCTGAGTGATTGTTGATCATTGCGAACCGTTCTCGAACTGTGTATCGTAAGGAATGAATGCGATGAAAGGGAGTGATGCGATGCGAGTCGTCATCTATTGTCGGGTATCGACGAACAAGTCCACCCAAGAGACATCACTCAGTCGACAAGTCGATGAATTACAGCATCTGGCTTCGCAACTAGGGGCAGAAGTCATAGAGATCATTACGGAGCAAGAGAGTGGATATGAAGTGAATCGACAGGGGCTCCTTGATTTGCTTGACCATGTGTCGATGTCTGATTTGGATGCCGTACTTGTCACGGACGACAGTCGTCTGGGACGAGGAAATGCTAAGATTGCCATCTTGCACACATTGATGAAGCATGACGTTCGGTTGCTGACGATGCAATCAACGTCGGACTATGTCGTTTCTGATGCCGAAAAAATGGTATTAGAAATTGTCAGTGTTGTGGAAGAGTATCAACGTAAAATTCACAACGCTAAAATTTCTCGTGGGATGCGCCGTGCCGTCGCCAACGGATTCAACCCACAGCGCAATATTCAAAACAACGATCAAGGTGGGCGACACCGAATCGAAGTGCCGATTGAGGAGATTATCCAACTGCGCGAGCGCGGGTTGACGTTTGCTGAGATTGCGGCAACACTCCGTGGATTCGGTTATGAAGTGTCGAAAGCGACCGTCAATCGACGGTATCTCGAGCACCAGTCAGTAGCTGAAACTTGATTCTTCCTCTCTGATTTTGTAAAGTATAAGAACAAATTCACTAGAGAGGGGGCGAGTCAGATGTTAGCACCAGGACAATTGGAGCGAATCAATTTCCTCGCCAACAAAGCGAAGACAGAAGGACTGTCTCAAGACGAAATGAACGAACAACAAGACTTGCGTCAAGAATATTTGAAGGCGTTCCGTCAATCGTTCAAGTCACAAATGATGGGGATGAAGGTCGTCGATCCAGATGGGAACGACGTCACCCCGGAGAAGTTGAAAGAAGATCAAAAACGCTATCGTGGCGAGTGATGTTGAATGCACATCCTATTTCGTATAGGATGTGCATTTTTGTTATACACGAACGGACATCAGACGAACGGATTACAGTTTTTTTAAGGCAATTGAAGGAAACGATTTCACTTAATGTGTTATACTAATTAATTAGTTGTGACACACGAATGAGTGTGATAAAATATGACGGGTAGAAAACCTTCTTAACACAGAGAGGATGAAATTAGTGGAAACAACTACTAAAGAATTATTAGCGATTAACTCGATCCGGACGCTTTCAATCGATGCGGTCCAAAAAGCGAACTCTGGTCACCCAGGGATGCCGATGGGTGCTGCACCTATGGCGTTTACACTTTGGACAGACAAAATGCGTCACAACCCGAAAAACCCGAACTGGTTCAACCGTGACCGATTCGTTCTTTCGGCAGGTCATGGATCGATGCTCTTGTATTCGCTCCTTCACTTGTCTGGATATGATTTGTCGATGGACGACCTTAAATCATTCCGTCAAATGGACTCGAAGACTCCTGGTCACCCAGAATACCGTCATACGGCTGGTGTCGATGCGACGACGGGACCACTTGGACAAGGGATTGCAATGGCTGTCGGGATGGCCATGGCAGAGAAGCATTTAGAAGCGACTTACAACCGCGACGAGTTCAACGTCGTTGACCACTACACGTTTGGGATTTGCGGAGACGGAGACTTGATGGAAGGTGTATCGGCAGAAGCGGCATCACTCGCTGGTCACTTGAAGCTCGGTAAACTCGTCGTTCTTTACGATTCAAACGATATCTCACTCGATGGCGATCTTCACAAGTCGTTCTCTGAAAGCGTAGAAGACCGTTTCAACGCGTACGGATGGCAAGTCATTCGTGTCGAAGACGGAACAGACATCGATTCAATCGCAAAAGCAATCGATGCAGCGAAAGCGGAAACGTCAAAACCGACATTGATCGAAGTGAAAACGGTCATCGGTTTCGGTTCACCGAACAAATCTGGTAAATCTGCGTCACACGGTGCTCCACTTGGAGATGCTGAAATCGAATTGACGAAACAGTTCTATAAATGGGAAGGCGAGTCATTCTACGTACCAAACGAAGTATATGACTTATTCAACGAGAAAGTTGTCGAGCCTGGCGCGAAATATGAGTCAGACTGGAACGAACTCGTAGAAGCGTATAAAGCGGCACACCCAGAACTCGGTGCACAGTTCGAGCGTGCGATGAACAACGAACTTCCTGAAGGTTGGGACAACGAGTTGCCAACATTCGAAATCGGTTCGAAAAAAGCAACACGTCAAACGAGCGGTGAAGTCTTAAACGCAATCGCGAAAGCAGTCCCGACACTCTTCGGTGGATCTGCTGACCTTGCAGGGTCAAACAACTCGATGATTAAAGGTGCAGTGGACTTCGATGAAGATCCAGCTGGACGTAACATCTGGTTTGGTGTACGTGAGTTCGCGATGGCGGCAGCTGTAAACGGAATGGCACTTCACGGTGGCGTCCTTCCTTACGGTGCGACATTCTTCGTCTTCTCGGATTACCTTCGCCCGGCAGTTCGTCTTGCTGCACTCATGGGACTTCCGTCAACGTTCATCTTGACGCACGACTCGATTGCAGTTGGTGAAGATGGCCCGACACACGAGCCAGTTGAACATTTGATGAGTTTCCGCGCGATGCCGAACCTCTCTGTTCTTCGCCCGGCAGACGGGAAAGAAACAATCGCTGCTTGGAAACAAGCGGTAACATCGAAAACGACACCTTCACTCCTCGTCTTGACACGTCAAGCGTTGCCAGAGCTCGAAGGCACATCAGTTGAAACGGCAGCAAAAGGAGCATACGTCGTTGCAGGTGAATCGAAAGATGCAGACGTCCTCTTGCTCGGTACGGGTTCTGAAGTACACGTCCTCGTTGAAGCGCGTGAGCAGCTTGCGGCTGAAGGCGTGAATGCGGCAGTCGTATCGATGCCATCATGGGAACTCTTTGAAGCACAATCTGCTGAATATAAAGAGTCTGTCCTTCCATCTTCAATCACGAAACGTGTATCACTTGAAGCGGGTGCGACACTTGGATGGTATAAATATGTAGGATTCGGTGGGAAAGTACTCGGAATCGACAAGTTCGGAGCATCTGCACCTGGGGACCTCCTCATGAAAGAGTACGGCATGTCAGTCGACAACGTCGTCAATGCAGTAAAATCACTTTAATCTCAAGTTAGATTGTTGTGACGGCCATTCGTTTGGCCGTCACTTTTTTTCTGGACGACTAGCGAAGTTGTTCAATTTAGTGTATAGTAAAAAACGATGTTTCATATGGTAGAGGAGGTAAAGCCTTGAGTACATTATTCTGGATTCTTCTTGTCGTGGCAGCACTCATCGGGGGTATCGCGATCGGATTCTTCATCGCGCGTAAATACATGATGAACTACCTTGAACAGAACCCGCCAATCAATGAAGATATGATTCGTACGTTGATGATGCAAATGGGTCAAAAGCCATCACAGAAGAAAGTCAACCAAGTGATGCGCGCCATGAACGTGCAGATGAAAAACGAAAAGAAATCATAATCAATCACGAGAGCACTTCGGTATCCGAAGTGCTTTTTTGTTTCCTCTTTTTGTTAGACAATCGAACAAACTTTCGCTACGATTAATGAATAATCTTCATATAAAGACAAAGGGGGCGTTTCATATTCGTGTATTTAAACAATTGTCTTGGTTTTTGCGTCTCGAGTGGAAGACGTATGCACTCGGCATCGTCTTACTCATATTCGTGGCAGGGCTAGAATTGATTCCACCGCGTATCATTGGCCGAATCGTCGACGAAATCAACCGAGGTTCACTCTCGTCGAATACGCTTTGGATGTTACTCGGGGGTCTCGCAGCAGTCGGGATTGGGAATTATGTTGCCCGCTTCTTTTGGCGCTATTTCATCTTCGGCGCTTCGATTCGACTAGGGAGAATGTTACGTAGCCAACTGTATCGGCACTTTACCGATCTCGATCAACGATTTTACAAAAAGTCACGTGTCGGCGACCTGATGGCCCACGCGACGAATGATGTGCAGGCCGTATCGATGACGGCAGGTGCGGGAATATTGACACTCGTCGATAGCGTGACGCTTGGGACGTTCGTCATCATTACGATGATCACGACGATCAGTTGGAAGCTCACACTCGTTGCTTTACTCCCTCTGCCGATCATGGTCGCTCTGACGACACGGTATGGGAAGATGTTACATAGCCGCTTTGGCGTCGCCCAAGCAGCATTTTCAGAATTGAATGACAAAGTGCAAGAGAGTGTCAGTGGAGTTCGTGTCTTAAAGTCGACCGGGGAAGTCGACCGAGACATGGACTCGTTTGAGAACTTATCGAGTGAGGTTATGGCAAAAAACGTACGAGTCGCCAAAATTGATGCGTTATATGATCCGACCATCTTTGGGATTGTTGGCTTGTCCTACATCCTCTCGGTCGGGTATGGCGCCGTCTTGATTGAACAAGGTGAATTGACGATTGGACAAATCGTGAGCCCTTCGGTTGGTTATTCAACATTGTCGAGCGTGGACGGGCATCGTATGACCGAATCGAGCGAATGCTCGCCGTCAAACCGGAGATTCAAGATGACCGAATGGCCGCGACAACACTTGCACATTCAGAAGTGGAAGTCGATGTGCGACACTTCGCTTATGACGAGACCGTTGTACTCCGTGATGTCCATTTTCGGATTGAGCGCGGAAAGACGATTGGCATTGTCGGCAGGACAGGTGCGGGTAAGACGACGATTGTCCGTCTGTTGACCCGTGAATATGATGTGAAAGACGGAAAGATTAAAATCGGAGGCATCAATATTCGCCAAGTGAAAAAATCATTATTGATGGACAAAATTGCCGTCGTGCCACAAGATCATTTCTTGTTCTCCGATTCGATTGCGAACAATATCGCTTTCGGAAGACCCGATGCGAGTATGGAAGAAATCATCGAGGCGGCTAAAGTCGCGGAGGTGCATGAGGATATCATCCGGCTACCAGAAGGGTACGCGACGCTTGTCGGGGAACGCGGTGTGACGTTGTCAGGTGGACAGAAACAACGGATTTCCATCGCGCGAGCGCTCATGACTGAAGCGGACGTCTTGATTTTGGATGACGCGCTATCTGCCGTCGATGCGAAGACGGAAGAGTCGATCATCGAACACTTCCGTGTCGGAAACCCTGAACAGGCACGGGTGATTGTAGCGCATCGACTCTCTGCTGTTGAACATGCAGACGAGATTCTCGTGATTGAAGACGGCAAAATCGTCCAACGAGGTCGCCATGATGCATTGCTTCAAGAGACGGGTTGGTATCGTGAAACATACGATCGTCAACAACTTGAGGCGATTGTAGAAGGGGGTGGACACGATGAAGCATGATGTTCAAGAATGGCAGGTCATTAAACGGCTACTCAGTTATGCAAAACGATACGGGAAGTCGCTCAGTATCGCTTTCGTCTTCCTATTGATTGCGACAGGTGCCAAATTGGCAGGTCCGTTTTTAATCAAAGTGTTCATCGATGAGTTCGTCACGCCAGGTGTCTACCCGACGAACTGGGTCATCGCACTCTTCACGGTCTATATGGTTCTACATGTATCCGCAATCGTGTTTGATTATCTGCAATCGATTTCGTTTCAAAAGATTGCGTTGAAGATTGTTCAGAACATACGAATGGATATTTTCCGCCACGTCATGGGGATGCGGCTCGCTTATTTTGACCGAACACCAGCGGGCGTCCTCGTGTCACGGATTACGAATGATACCGAGGCGGTCAAAGAACTGTATGTCGGTGTGATGAGTACGTTCGTCCAGTCGGCTGTTCAATTGATTGGGACGTATATTTTCCTATACATATTGGAACCACCACTAGCGACGATGGGGCTTGTCTTATTGCCACTCTTCTGGCTCATCATTTGGGCGTATCGTCGTTTCTCAACGAAATATTTCGCACAAGTGAGGGACCTCTTGTCACAGCTCAACGCCCAATTGAACGAGTCGATCAACGGCATGGGGATTATCCAACAGTTTCGTCAAGAAGAGCGGCTCATCCGTCAATTCGAAGAGACGAATGAGGCGCACCAAGAGGCACGATATCGGAACTTAAAGCTCGACAGTATGTTGCTGCGTCCAATCATCGAACTCCTTCTTGCTTTCTCAATTATCGGTCTACTCGGGTATTACGGGGTGCTCTCAATGAGTGAACAAGTACAGGTCGGGGTTGTCTACGCATTCATCAGCTATATCGAACGGATTTTCCGACCAGTTCTCGATATTATGCAGCGATTGAGTGAGTTCCAACAAGCTGTCGTATCGGCAGACCGTGTCTTTAAAATCTTGGATACAGATGAGCCGGCACCAGGAAAACAAATGCCGGGCGAGGCTCGGATAACAGAAGGTGAAGTGCGGTTCGAGAACGTGACGTTCAGCTACGATGGGGAAGTCGATGTGTTAAAGCAAATCTCATTCGTTGCAAAACCTGGTGAGACGGTCGCGCTCGTGGGTCATACAGGTAGCGGGAAGAGTTCGATTATCAACTTATTGACCCGCTTCTATCCATATGGTTCGGGTCGCATCACCATTGACGGGCAGCCTCTCGAACAATTTGAAGAGCAAGAGCTTCGTAAACAAGTCGGATTGGTGCTACAAGATCCGTTTCTATTCACTGGGACGATTGAAGAAAATTTAAAGCTATTCAATCCGGATATCGATTCGGAACGTGCCCGTGAAGCCGCTGAGTTTGTTCAGGCGCACACGTTCATCGAGAAGTTAGATGCCGGGTACGGTCATGTTGTCGGAGAGCGTGGCGCGACATTTTCGAGCGGTGAGCGACAATTGCTCGCATTTGCGCGAACGGTCGCCCGTAATCCGAAAGTACTCATCCTCGACGAGGCGACGAGTTCGATTGATACGGAGACAGAAGAACGCGTACAGACGGCGCTCGACCGTATGCGCCGTGGTCGTACAACGATTGCGATCGCTCACCGTCTTTCAACGATTCAAGATGCTGACTTGATTTTAGTCCTGCATCGAGGAGAAATCGTCGAGCGTGGGAATCATCAGCAGTTATTGAAGCAAAACGGTCTGTACAAAAAAATGTATGAATTACAGTCTGGACAACGTCTGATGTCTTGAATTGGAAGGGATACCTATTGGGGTGTCCTTTTTCCATGGAAAAAAAGCTCGCCACGGAGAGTGACGAGCCATCAAGGTCAATTCGAATGCTGATCTTTTTTATGCTTTGAGAGGACATGACGAGTAATGAGAGAGTCAAGTTCTTGACTGACCAGAATGACTTCTGGTGAGGTCCAAGTGTGCTTTGACGCGATTTTATACAGTTCATCACGTTTCTGTTCAATGGCCTGGTGTAGTGTATCTGCTGCGGTGACTGCCACGTTCGTTCCCCCATCATGTAAATTAGAATTTTGCGAACTAGAATATCCAAATCTTAGCACCTACGTTTACAGATGACAAGTTTCATTTCCATTTCAAAAATTACAAAATGATGTTTCGTTCTGAAAGAAAAGATTCGAGCAATTTAAATAGGTTTTCGCTATAATGGTCGTGAAAGGTGGAAATCGTCATGGAAGTCACATTATGGCTCGCATTTGGGGCGGGCGTCTTATCGTTTTTGTCACCATGTACGCTCCCGTTATATCCAGTGTTTCTCTCGTATATTACAGGGGTTTCCGTATCTGAATTAAAAAATGAAGGATTGAAACAGCGTACAGCTTGGTTCCACACGTTTTCGTTCTTGTTCGGCTTTTCGATTGTCTTTCTCGTGCTTGGATTATCAACTTCGTTAATTGCAGACGTCTTCATCCAGTATAAAGATAGTTTGCGGATGTTCGGCGCCATTTTAATTTTCGTGTTCGGCGTCTTTTTGGCCGGTCTATGGCAACCGCAATTTATGATGCGCGAAAAGAAGATGGACATTGGCGAGCGAAAGAGCGGCTATTTCGGAACCATTTTAATCGGAATTGGTTTTGCTGCGGGATGGACGCCGTGTACGGGGCCGATTTTAGCAGGTGTGATTGCACTTGCGGCAACCAATCCGAGCCAAGGTCTCGGTTACATGTTGGCGTATGTCATCGGTTTCGCGATTCCATTCTTAGTGATGGTCGCGTTTGTAGGCAAGATCAAGTACTTAGCACGTAACAGTGCAAAAGTTGCAAAAGTCGGCGGCTATCTGATGATGGCATTCGGCGTATTATTATATTTTGACGGAATGAACCGCTTCGCTGCTTGGATGAGCGAACTTGTCGGATTCACCGGATTTTAAGGGGTTGACCGAGATGTCAATGTTATGGGGGTCGACTCTCGTTGCGTTATTGATGGGTATCGTGGCGAGTTTCGTGCGTGTGAAAGCATCAGCGAAACCGACGAATGCAAAAAAAATCTTAATTCCACCACTTGCGATGACGACCGGGATGATTCAGTTCTTGATTCCCGCATTTCGTTTATCGTGGGTCGAAGTACTTGAGGCGTTAGCGGTCGGGCTAATCTTTAGTCTGTTCCTCATCAAAACGTCAAACTTCGAAAAACGGGACGGAGAAGTATACTTGTCACGCTCAAAAGCATTTTTTATCGTCGTATTCGCGCTACTTGCGATTCGTACGGCAATGAAAGTTTGGGTCGGGCATGAAGTCGATATCTTCTCGACAGGTGGATTGTTCTACTTGATTGCCTGGGGGATGATCGTCCCATGGCGAATCGCGATGTATCAAAAGTATAAACGAATTGCAATTACGTAAAAAATGGAGTGGCTCATGGCCGCTCCATTTTTGATTACGATTCTTTTGTGACAGCCACTTCCGTCTCCGAATCGATTCCCGTGTTTGCTTTGACGAGAATCCGTTCGTAGTTTCCGGCGGCTTCGTCAGATTTCGTGACGAGCGTACCGATGATGGCTGCAAGGAAACCGAGTGGGATCGAGACGATGCCTGGATTCGAGAGCGGGAAGAGTGCTTCTCCAATGAAAATGGCTGAGCCGTCCGGTGCCCATAGGTTCGGACTGAGTGCGACCAGGATTAAAGAAGAGAACAAAAACGTCTCCAGAAAATCGTGAAGAGAATGACTGGTAAGTTCGCACTTGCTGCAACAGCAAAGGCGAGTGATACGAGAAACGCCACGTTCATCGATTGAGCGAAGAACGCAAGTCCCATCGAGACGAGGGCGACGGCCACAGAAGCGATCCGGGCGGCTTTTACTTGTTCCTTCTCTGTCGCTTCCCCTTTCCGGATAATGTGACCATAGAAGTCGTGAGCGAAAGCAGAAGCGGCTGACAAGACAAGACCGGCGACGACCGCTAGAATGGTCGCGAATGCGATGGCTGCCACGAAGGCGAACAGGAGGTCACCACCGAGTACTTGCGCAAGGAGAGGAGCCGCCATGTTACCTGCAGGGTTCGCGGCGAGAATGGCGTCTCGTCCGACAAAAGCTGCTGCCCCGAAACCTAAGAAGATTGTCAAAATGTAGAACGCTCCAATGATCCACGTCGCATATACGACCGACTGTCTTGCCGTCGGTGCATCTTTGACGGTAAAGAATCGAATCAAGATGTGTGGAAGACCAGCTGTACCGAGTACGAGTGCCATATTTAACGAAATCGTATCGAGCGGGAGCTTGAACTTGTTGCCTGGGTTCAAGAAGTCACTACCGAGCGGTGTGGCTTTGCTCACTTCATTGAACATCGTCATGATTGAGAAGTCGAATCGTGCAAAGACGAGAAATGAGATGATGGCTGTCCCAATCATCAATAAGACGGCTTTTGTGATCTGTACCCATGAAGTCGCCGTCATCCCACCGAATACGACGTAAACCGTCATCAATATCCCGACGACAACGACACTTGTCGTATACGGGATGCCGAGCAATAGTTCAATCAATGCACCGGCCCCAACAAGCTGGGCAATCATATAAAAAATAGAGATGACGATGGCATTCATCGCAGCGACACCACGCACGCGTGGCTTATTGAAGCGAGCGGCAATCATGTCGGCCATCGTATACTTCCCAAGATTGCGGAGTGGCTCCGCGACGAGATAGAGGACAACGAGATAGGCAACGAGGAAGCCGATGGAATAGAAAAAGCCATCAAATCCAGCGAGTGCGATCATGCCTGCAATCCCTAAGAAGGAGGCGGCAGACATATAGTCCCCTGCAATTGCGAGACCGTTTTGGAAACCAGTCAACCCACCATCAGCCGTGTAGAAATCACTGGCGGTTTTCGTTTTTCTAGCGGCGAAATATGTAATGACAAGGGTGAGACCGACAATGGCGGTAAAGAGGGCAATTGCTGTCCAGTTCATGATTTCACCTCTTCCTTCAATTGTCTCACGAGTGCATCAAAGCGCCGGGCACGACGACTATAAAGCACGCACAGTGTCCACGTCATAATAAACTGGGAGAAGGCGAACGCCCAAGCCCAAGTGATGTCACCAACAATTTTTGTATTCAAGATCGTTGTGTAACTTGTCAAAACAGGAAGCGTGAAATAGAAAATAAGTGAAAAGATGATAGCGGGAACGATAAAACGATTTTTTTCACGCATCAATTGGTGGAACCTCTCGTGTTCTGTGATCGACTGAGCGGAATGGCTACTGGTCGTTTGGGTAACTTGCGTCACGTCATGCATAAAATCCCTCCTAAGCTGTAAGATAAATCCATTATGCGATGGAAAAATGAGAGGAGTCATGCCTTTTTTTCATGTCGAATTCACTAATACTATCGTAATATTGGTCATACCAATTTGTTGTAAGCGTTTTCGATATTGTCTAAATATTGAACGTTATTTCTATATAATTAAAATCGGAAGAAAAGGTACTTTCGACCCAATAGGCATAATGCACAATTCGACAAAATAAAAAACTCTAACCAAAATGGAAAGAGTTTACTGCTGAAAATAGTGTTCGTAAGGTGTCCAGTCGATTTGTTCTTCGGCTAGCGCTTTTTTAAGGAATTTGTGGTCTCGCTTCGGCGTTGCGGCAATATATCCTTTTACAACGAGTTCGGTCGTCATCGTCTTTGCACGAGATTCGAGGGCAAACTGACCGATCTTGCCTGCGATTTTTCGGATGGCGACGTCTCGAAATAGTTCTGGAACCGGTGAAACGAGTCGGTCTAATAAGGTTCGCGTTTCCGGCGTCCATAAGTGACGCGTTCTCTCTATATAATCATCCTCAATGTCTAAAATGGAACGCCCGTCTTCTTTCGGCATTCGTTTTAAAAACTTACGAAACATGAAGTACCCGCCAATCGTCATGAGTCCGATCATGACGAATCCCCAGAATACAATGAAATACATCATCAAGTTTTCTGGCATCGTCTTTCCCCCGTTCTATACATTCACTTACTGTCATCGTTAGTATACAAAAAAGAATCCATTTGCAAAAGGCGTACGTCTTGTTAGGATAGACGAACTCAATCGATTTCGTTAGAATAGATAGCGTTGCTACGAGAATAAGCATGAAGTGAGTCGAGAAAGGAAAGGTCTATCGTATATGAGCCAATTGAAACAAGAAGTCGAGAGACGCCGAATATTCGGGATCATCTCTCACCCGGATGCGGGTAAGACGACATTAACAGAGAAGTTACTTTTGCACGGTGGTGCAATTCGTGAAGCGGGTACCGTCAAAGCGCGTAAAAATTCAAAGCACGCCAAATCAGACTGGATGGAAATTGAGAAGCAACGTGGAATCTCTGTTACATCTTCTGTCATGCAATTCATCTATCAAGACAAAGTCGTGTCGATCATGGATACACCTGGGCACAACGATTTCGGTGAGGACACGTATCGCGTATTGACATCGGTCGACAGTGCGGTCATGGTCATCGATGCCGCGAAAGGGATCGAGACGCAGACGAAGAAGCTATTCCAAGTTTGTCGTATGCGCGGTATTCCAATCTTTACGTTCATGAACAAATTGGACCGACAAGCAAAAGACCCGCTTGAATTGATGGAAGAACTTGAGGAAGTGCTCGGCATGCCTTCAGTTGCCATCACATGGCCGATCGGCAGCGGGATGCAGTTCGAAGGTGTTTATGACCGAATGAAAAATGAAGTTCATTTGTTCCGCGGAGACAAGTCGACCCTTCAACTAAGTGAGGACGGGGTAAACGACCCGGTGCTCGCTGACCATCTTTCTGAAGAGAACTTGACGAATCTTCGCGATGAGATCGATCTTCTCGACGGAGCAGGGAATGAGATTGATGTGGAAGCAATCCAAAGTGGTAAATTGACGCCAGTATTCTTCGGAACGGCGCTCGTTGACTTTGGTGTGACTGCGTTCTTGAATCATTATTTGGAGATGTCTCCAGCTCCAGAGGCCCGTAAATCGAACGTCGGTCCAATCAATCCGACATCAGAAGATTTCAGTGGGTTCGTCTTTAAGATTCAAGCGAACATGAACCCGGCGCACCGTGACCGCATCGCATTCGTCCGGATCTGTTCAGGTGTGTTCGAGCGAGGAATGGACGTCACACTCACGCGAACCGGCAAGAAAATCAAATTGAGCCAGTCTACACAGCTCATGGCCAACGATCGTGAGACGGTTGACCAAGCGTTCGCAGGAGATGTCATCGGGATCTATGATTCAGGTACGTATCAAATCGGGGATACGATCACGACATCCAAACAAAAAATCGCCTTTGAAGCATTGCCAACTTTCCCACCTGAGTTGTTTATGCGAGTATCACCAGTCAACTCGCTCAAGTCGAAACACTTCCACAAAGGTGTAGAGCAACTCGCGCAAGAAGGGGCGATTCAAGTTTATCGCAACGAATACAATGAGATTTATCTCGGTGCGGTCGGTCAACTCCAGTTTGAAGTGTTTGAATATCGTTTGAACAATGAGTATGGCGTAGACATCCGGATGGAACCTGTATCATACAGCGTTGCACGTTGGGTAAAAGATAAAGAATTGAAAGCGTTGAAACCTTTCCAAGACTCACGGAACATGCTCGTCACTGACCGCTGGGAACGTCCGGTCTTCCTGTTCGCGAACGAGTTCACGTATGAGCGGTTCGCTGAACGTCATGCGGACGATTTGACTCTCGTCGAGGCTTTAGATGTCAACGAAGAGATTGGAACAGAAGAATAATGTGCAAACACCTCAGTTTTGAGGTGTTTTTTTGTCGTTTATCCCTTTCTAAATGAATTGATAAGTTTTACTTATGACCAATTTGTGACGGAATGTATTTTACGTCACGCTATACTTGTATTATGATAAATATGTGAAAAGTAAGCGATTACGCATTGTCGTGTGGTCGGCGCTTTCAAAAAGGGGGAAATTGCAATGGAACAGACGAATGTTTTAGACGCGTTCGCATCTCGGACATCGTTCGAGGCGAATGGACAATCGTATGATTTTTATCGATTGAAAAAGTTAGAAGAAGAAGGGTTAACGAACATCAGCCGTTTACCTTATTCGATTCGCGTACTTCTCGAATCGGTACTCCGTCAACAAGACGGTCGCGCGATTACAAAAGAACATGTCGAGAACTTGGCAAAATGGGGTACTGCCGACGTCTCGAAAGACATTGACGTACCGTTCAAGCCGGCACGCGTTGTACTTCAAGACTTCACAGGTGTACCGACGGTCGTAGACCTTGCTTCACTTCGTAAAGCGATGGCGGACCTCGGTGGAGACCCGAACAAAATCAACCCAGAAATCCCTGTCGACCTCGTCGTTGACCACTCTGTTCAAGTAGATGCGTACGGTTTCGCTGGCGCATTGATGAAAAACATGGACATAGAATTCGAACGTAACGAAGAGCGTTATAAGTTCTTACGTTGGGCTCAGACGGCATTTGACAACTATCGTGCCGTACCACCTGCAACGGGGATTGTTCACCAAGTAAACTTAGAGTACTTGGCATCTGTCGTCCTCGAGAAGAACGATGAAGCAGGTACTGTGGCTTATCCAGATTCACTCGTCGGAACGGATTCGCACACAACGATGATCAACGGACTCGGTGTTCTTGGTTGGGGCGTTGGAGGAATCGAAGCGGAAGCAAGTATGCTCGGTCAACCATCTTACTTCCCAGTGCCAGAAGTCGTCGGTGTCAAAATCATCGGTGAAGTCAACCCTGGTGTAACAGCGACAGACGTAGCACTCGTCGTAACAGAGATGCTCCGTCATGAAAAAGTAGTCGGGAAATTCGTTGAATTCTTCGGACCGTCGCTTCACACGATGCCACTTTCAGACCGTGCAACAATCGCGAATATGGCGCCAGAATATGGCGCGACATGTGGATTCTTCCCAGTCGATACGGAAACATTGAACTACATGCGTACAACTGGCCGCTCTGAAGAATTGATCTCACTCGTTGAAGAATACTCAAAAGCGAACGATCTCTTCTACACGCCAGACCAAGCTGATCCAACGTTCACGAAAGTGTTGACGCTCGACTTGTCAAAAGTTGAACCTTCACTTGCAGGTCCAAAACGTCCACAAGACCGAATCAACCTCTCAGACGTTCAAACATCGTTCATCGATAGCTTGAGCGCTCCAGCAGGGAACAGCGGCTTTGGACTTAACCGTTCTGAACTTGAGAAGAAGGCGACTGTCAACTATGAAGACGGTGCCGTCGACATGAGCACAGGAGATGTCGCGATTGCTGCCATCACAAGCTGTACGAACACATCAAACCCTTACGTTATGGTCGGTGCCGGACTCGTTGCGAAGAAAGCGGTAGAACGCGGCTTGACTGTTCCAAAATACGTGAAGACATCACTCGCGCCAGGTTCGAAAGTCGTAACGGACTATCTTGACAAAGCTGGCTTGACGTCTTACTTGGATGAACTCGGCTTCAACACAGTCGGTTACGGCTGTACGACATGTATCGGAAACTCGGGTCCACTTGACCGTGAAGTCGAAGAAACAATCACGGAGAACGACTTGCTCGTATCTTCTGTCCTTTCTGGGAACCGTAACTTTGAAGGACGTGTTCACCCACTTGTGAAAGCGAACTTCTTGGCGTCACCACCACTCGTCGTCGCTTACGCACTCGCAGGATCAGTCAACTTCGACATCATGAACGATTCGTTCGGTACGGACAAAGATGGAAATGAAGTGTACTTCAAAGACATCTGGCCATCAAACGATGAAATCAAAATGGTCGTACAAGACGTCGTGTCACCAGAAGCGTTCCGTAAAGAATACGAAACGGTCTTCACTGGTAACGAGCGTTGGAATGCGTTAGACGTTCCGGAAGGTAACTTGTATGACTTCTCAGATGAGTCGACATACATCCAAAACCCACCATTCTTCGAACAACTCGAACCAGAGGCGGGCGAAGTTCATGCATTGAACGGCTTACGCGTCATCGGAAAGTTCGCGGATTCGGTCACGACTGACCACATCTCGCCAGCGGGATCATTCTCGAAGACGACACCAGCTGGTCAATACCTCCTTTCTAAAGGGGTAGAGCCAATCGACTTCAACTCTTACGGTTCACGTCGTGGTAACCATGAAGTCATGATGCGTGGTACGTTCGCCAACATTCGTATCCGCAACCAAGTCGCACCAGGTACAGAAGGTGGATTCACGACTTACTGGCCAACAGGCGAGATCATGCCGATGTATGATGCTGCGATGAAGTATAAAGAACAAGGTACTGGACTTGTCGTCCTTGCTGGAAACGACTACGGAATGGGATCGTCTCGTGACTGGGCTGCGAAAGGGACAAACCTCCTTGGCATTCGTGCGGTCATCGCACAAAGTTTCGAGCGGATTCACCGTTCAAACCTTGTTATGATGGGTGTACTACCACTTCAATTCTTAGAGGGTGAATCAGCAGAATCACTCGGATTGACTGGTGAGGAAGCGATCGATATCCAAGTCGATGAGTCTGTACGTCCACGCGATATCTTGAACGCAAAAGCGACACATGAAAACGGAACGGTGACAGAATTCAAAGTCATCGCACGTTTCGACTCTGAAGTTGAAATTGATTACTACCGTCACGGTGGAATCTTACAAATGGTTCTCCGTAACAAACTTAAATAAGCTTCGGCTTATTAAACCTTCCTTTGAAAAAAGGAAGGTTTTTTTCATGAATATGCGAATTTATGGTGAAAGTTTTAAAAGAATCGGGAACAGGAAGGCAGGGAGGGGTGTGCTTATGGAGCGGGAAGAAAAGAAGAGTAAGAGTTGGTGGAAGCGTTTGACACAGCAAAAAGAGGTGGAGCCTGATCGAGAAATCGACATCTCGTTACCTGAATTACGTCATGCGATTCACGAGTATGAACAGACGTTGCCAAAGGGCGTAAATCGAACCGTCCTACTAGATGACACACAGGAGATTGACACCAAACGATTGAAACATCACTTGTCCGGAATCCCGAAACAGCGTTTCTATATGTCGAAAGAGACGTTTCATATCGTTCCGGAAGAAGAGCGTGATGTCATCTATGAGATGGACCAAGTACAGCGTGCCCTAGACCTGTATATGGACCAAGAGAAAAAATTGCCATTGCGGAAATTTGAAAATGCACTGCAACTAGATTTGACAAGACTTCGAGAGGGAGGTTACTTAAAGACACTTCCAAAAAGACCTTATTATGTGGTGGATGAGACGTTAATTGTCTCGCTTGAACCGAAGGAAACATCTTCTTGACAAGACACCTATCTATTTTTCAGTAAATGACACATTTATGGACATTGGGGTTGAGACTTGTTTAAAAAGTATGTTAGGGTGGAAAACGTATATGAAAATAGAAAATTAAATAGGAGTGATTTTTATGGAACGGAAAAGCCGTGTGACGCCTGTGTTCGTCATTTCTGCAATCATAACTGGCTTATTCACAATCTGGGGATTATTTCCCGAAAGCATTTTAGGAAATGCTAGTCTATTAAATGTAACGAGCACGTTACAAGGCTGGCTCTCAAACGGGATGGGCTGGTTCTACCTGTTAAGTGCGACCGGCTTCTTACTTGTCGCTATCTTTTTAATCTTTTCTCGCTATGGATCGATTCGTCTCGGGAAAGATTCGGACCGACCTGAATTTAGTTACTTGTCATGGTTCGCCATGTTATTCAGTGCCGGGATGGGGATTGGACTCATCTTCTGGGGAGCAGCAGAGCCGCTTCTTCATTTCCATTCACCGCCATTCTCTTCTTTGACACCTGAAGGGGACGCTCGTACTGCGATGCGTTATGCGTTCTTCCACTGGGGATTCCATCCGTGGGCGATTTATGCCATGATTGCACTCGCTATCGCTTATTCAACGTTTAGAAAGGGGCGCCCGGCGACGATTGGAGAGACAATCGGTTCGCTCGTCCACAACCGCTACGAACAACCTGTGAAACAAACGGTCGATATTCTCGCGGTCATTGCGACGGCGTTCGGGGTAGCGACTTCACTCGGTTTTGGTGCTCAACAGATTGCCGGTGGCCTTCATTATCTCATCCCTGGGGTACCGAACGCCTTCGTGACACAGTTGATCATCATCGCCGTCGTAACGGTACTTTACATGATTAGTGCTTCAACGGGTCTTGAAAAAGGGATTCGCATTTTGAGTAACACGAACATTTTCTTGGCAATCGTCTTACTTGTCGCGACAATGTTCGCTGGACCGACAGCGTTCATTTTCGACTTATTCACACAAACCGTCGGGACGTACTTGCAACAACTTCCTGGTATGAGTTTCCGTACGGCCGCATTCGAGCCGGTTGAACGTGAGTGGATCAACGGCTGGACGATTTTCTATTGGGCATGGTGGATCTCGTGGTCACCATTCGTCGGAACGTTCATCGCACGCGTATCTAAAGGCCGTACGATTCGTGAATTTATTATCGGGATCTTACTCGTCCCAACATCGTTCGGACTCTTATGGTTCTCCGTCTTCGGTGGCTCAGCTATCTGGGCTGACTTGTTCGGTGGATACGACTTGATTGGACAAGTGAACGAAATCGGTACAGAAGTCGGACTGTTCGCGTTATTCGAGACGTTTGGTGGTTTTGGGACAGTACTCAGTATTGTCGCAATCTTCCTAATCTCGACATTCTTTATCACGTCTGCTGACTCAGCGACATATGTACTCGGTATGCTCACTTCAAACGGGAAGCTTGTCCCGCCGATGGGTATTAAAATGACATGGGGTGTGATCCAATCATCTATCGCTGCCGTGCTTCTTTACGCTGGTGGGTTGGATGCCCTGCAAGCTGTTGCGATTCTCGCAGCCTTCCCATTCATCTTCGTTCTCCTCTTTATGATTGTCGCCTTGTTCAAAGACTTGGCCGATGAACCTGACGAGCGAGATAAATGGCTCGAAGCACAGAAGAAAGATGAAGATCAATTAGGATAATTTAGAGGGGTCTCGTATGAGACCCTTTTTTCGGTTAAAAATATTTTGCTTGTCCTCTTAGCTAGTGTAGGATAGTAAGTGAAGAAACGAGGAGGATAGGCTATGAAACAACAGATAAAAAAACGGTTGAGCTGGGTCATTTTGGCCGGCATCCTCATTGTCGGGGCATTACTCGCTTATAATTTTTACGTACTCATGAATCTGAATGGTGAAGAGGAAGAACAGGTTGAACCGTTCTACTCAAATGTCGTGATTGGGTATCAAGAGCGTAAACTTCCGAAAGAAGGGGAAACACTCGAAGAACGGGAGTACCTTGTCACGTATGATGAAAACGGACATTTTGTCTCAGAAGTCGTCATGGGACCAAACGTGGGTGCAAAAGCAGAATGGGACGGAGAAACGTATTTGGAGTTTAATCCAGAAGGAGAAGAGGTTCTGCGACAAGAGACCAATTCCGGAGCAGTCGCACCGCATCCATTCCTATCCCGCGCCACGAATGAACAGATTCGCAAATGGCTAGACGATGGCACGCTCGGATCGAGTGAGGGCGAGACAGATTTAGTCGGTCGAACCGCACAAGCTTATGTAAAGTCTGAAGCGGCTGAAACGGTTCCTGAAGAATGGGTTCAAAATTATCCGTCTATTTTCAGTGAAGAAGAAAACAAAGAGACAGTCACATATTATGTCGACGCGAACGAACGGATTTTGCTTGCGGCAGAATCGCGGAATAACGGAAAGTTGTTCCATTCGATTCGGATGACGTCTTTTGAATCAAGATAATCCGATGGGGAGCAGACAACATGTCGGCTCCCTTGTCGTCTGAAAGGGAGAACAGAATGAAACAAATTCAAGTTGAACAAGTTCAAACGGATTTGACGAGCTGGGAAGCTGGAGAAAAGATTAATGAGGCGGCGCTCTTATCTTATGCGCACTGGTCACGTGCGACTGGGCATGAAGAAGAACTGATTCGTTCATTGACATTGCTCGCTACACATCGACTCGAGCAGAAGGAGTCGATGGACCCGTTATTGAACCGTTGGGTGAAAGAATTAGAGTCGATGAATGCGTTACCGCCTGAATTACGTCTGTTTCAATTGAACGAGCAGTTGCGTCGTTCAAAGCAAGCGCTCCAAATTGATTGGCCGACACTTCGCGAAGCGGATTACGCCTCAATGAAGGTACAAATTTTGACGGAATACGAGTCAAAAACATCTGCACTACTTGACCAACTCGACCGACTTCACGATGAAGTGGAGGCGGCCAAGTCTGATTTGCGAGACTCAGAATGGCGGGGGCAACTCGAAAAAATCTTTGAGGCCATCATCGAGGCGATGCAGGAAGTCGCATCGTTAGAGGATGATACGGCATCTTTACTCGCATCGATGCAAGGGAACTACTTCAGTCGAGAAGCGTTTCGTCGCTTCGGTGAACGCGTTGTACTCGTCAAAGAGCGACTCGATACAATCTGTCAGTTGCTGCCGGAACGCAAAACGGAGACACGCTCAAGCGCCATCGAATCACTTGAGGAAATGATTGGTCTAGATGACATCAAAGACCGTGTGAAAGCATGGTATCGCTTCCTGCTCTTCCAGAAAGAACGAGAAAAAGCAGGCTTTTCATCGAAGCACCAACCCTCTCTTCATCTTGTGTTTACGGGTAATCCAGGTACCGGGAAAACGACGCTGGCTCGACTCATGGCAGAGATTTACTTTGAACTCGGCCTGCTCAGTCGACCAGATCTCGTTGAGGCAGATCGCTCTAGTCTTGTCGGCGCATATGTCGGACAGACGGAAGAACAAGTGATGAATAAAGTCAAAGAAGCAGAAGGTGGCGTTCTGTTCATCGATGAGGCATATGCACTAAAACGTCAAGATGCAAGCGGAAGTGACTATGGGCAAGCTGCAATCGACACGCTCGTCGCAGCGATGACGAGCGGCGAATATGCCGGGAAGTTTGTCGTCATCCTGGCCGGTTATCCTGAAGAGATGCGTCATTTTCTACTTGCAAACCCTGGTTTACGCTCACGATTCCCCGAATCGAATCACTACGAGTTGCCAAACTATCGGGATGAGGAATTAGTCGCAATCGGTGAAAAAGTGGCACAGGAAAATAATTATGTGTTGACGGAGGAAGCAAAACGGTCACTTCTGACACGGATCGACCGTGAACGAGTCGATTCGACGTTCGGGAACGCGCGAACGGTTCATAACATCTTACTCGATGCGATGTTTAAAAAAGGATCTCGTTTCGGTGCAGATGCCCCTCTAGACGAGATGGCGCTTTTGACCGTAGAAGATTTTGATCAACCCGAAGAAGATGCGAGTCCAACATCGCTGGACGACCTTGTCGGTATGGAAGATGCCAAAGCACAATTGGCAGAGATTGAAGCACTCGTGAACATTCAAAAGAGAAGAAAAGCGCTCGGTCTGAAGACAGCACCCGTCCAACTTCATATGACACTCACAGGGAATAGTGGAACGGGTAAGACAACTTTTGCATATCTATATGCTCAAATGTTGAAGCGTACAGGCTATTTGAAGCGTGGACATGTCAACGTTGTCAGTCGAGCAGATTTGGTCAGTGGCTATGTGGGACAGACCGCACAAAAAACGAAAGCGGCGATTCGTGATGCACTCGGTGGCGTATTACTCATTGACGAGGCATACAGCCTGAATGGAGGAGCGAATGACTACGGTCGAGAGGCAATCGATACACTTGTCGATGAAATGCCGAAACATGGCGAAAACCTTGTTGTCGTCCTTGCGGGGTATGAAGGTCCGATGAGACGGTTGATTGAATCGAATCCTGGACTAAGCAGTCGCATGAAACGTACGATTCATTTTGAAGATTATTCGCAAGAACAACTAGTCGAGATTGCTGTGAACTATGCAAACCAATTTGGATACGAGCTGGACGAACAAGCGATTGAAGCTTTATCGCTTCGATTGAGTGAAATCAAACATGCAAATGCACGGACCGCTTTGTCTGTGATCGATGAGTCAATCGCTCGTCAATCATACCGACTCATGTCGGAGGAAGAGAACGAGACATCACTCCAACAATTATTAGTAGTAGATATTAAGAGTAAACTATAATACACTAGTAGCAGGAAAGAAGGATGATTCAATGCATACGATTCAAATTCCAGTTAGATATCAAGAAACGGACATGATGGGAATCGTCTATCATGCCAACTATTTAGTATACCTAGAGATTGCTCGCACCGAACTGTTACGTCAGCTCGGTGTCGAATACAAAGACATGGAAGAAGCGGGTTTCGTTTCGCCGGTGACGAACGTATCGATGGATTACAAGCGAAGCGTAACGTTTGGCGATACGGTTCATGTGCGCGTATGGGTCGACCAATATTCAAAGATCAGAACGATTTATGGGTATGAGTTGACGAACCAAGATGGTGAGCTCGTGGGAACAGCCAAGACGACTCATGTTGTGGTCAAACGAGGAGATTTCAAACCGATTCGTCTTGATCGAGAGTTCCCGAAATGGCATGACATGTACATGAACGTCATGAATCCTGTCTAAGAATCTTCTGTCTTCGTACCGTCAGTATGGTATCATATCTTGACGGTACTTTTTGTTATCTAGAAAGGGGAAAATCGCATGCGTTATCCATCAGTCTTGATGGTTTGCGGCGCCTTGACGTTCATGTTAGCCGGTTGTACGACAAACGAGCAAGTTGAACCGAAAGAACCAACGACACAGTCATCAACAATAGATGAACCACAATCAGAACCAAACGAACCGACCTCGGATCAAGAAGTGGAAACCGAGTCACCGACAGACGAAGAAACAACGGAGTCTGAACCGGAAGTCGAAGAACAACCAGCTGAGCCGACACCGCCAGCAGCAGAAGAACCGACTACACCTGTCCAACCGATTGAAGTCGATGGTGTCGCAAACTTAGAATTAGAAGAATTAATTCTCGTAAATAAGCAAATTGCATTGCCGGCTAATTATCAGCCGAGCGACTTAGTTGAGGCAAATATCGATTTTGTCGATTCAGCGGTCGGTGAGCGTCGGATGATGCGAAAAGAGGCGGCACGTGCAATCGAAGAATTGATGAGTGAAGCAAAAGCGTCTGGTATCGATTTGAAAGGGACGAGTGCGTTTCGTTCATACGGTTATCAGGTGACGCTATTTAATGCTTACGTTGAGCGGGATGGTAAGGAACAAGCGATGAAATATTCTGCTCCACCCGGACATTCTGAACATCAGACGGGTCTTGCAATCGACGTTTCGAGTGCTTCAGTCAATTATCAACTCACACAAAGCCTTGGTGAAACGGTTGAAGGGAAATGGCTCGCAGAACATGCTCACGAGTATGGCTTTATCATTCGCTATCAAAAAGCGTTTGAAAAAGAGACGGGCTATATGTATGAACCGTGGCACTTACGTTATATCGGTACTGAGCATGCAAAAGCGGTACACACATTGAATCAGCCATATGACCGATATATTGAGGAATATATGAAGTAAGGGGAATTGCGATGCCATATGTGACAGAAATCATGATTATCATTTTAAGTTATTTACTTGGTGCAATCCCATTTGCGCTCATCATCGGCAAGCTCGGCTATCGAGTAGACGTTCGCGAACATGGGAGTGGCAACTTAGGTACGACGAATACGTTTCGAGTTCTCGGGAAAAAAGCGGGAATTCTTGTTTTACTTGGTGACATGGGGAAAGGACTAGTCGCTGCACTACTACCTCTATTGTTCGGAAGTGAGATGAGTTTGCTTCTTGCTGGAATTCCGGCAGTCATTGGACATTCTTATCCGATCTTTGCGAAGTTTAAAGGTGGAAAATCGGTCGCGACGAGCGGCGGCGTACTTCTAGCAGCGTTTCCGTGGTTCTTCTTTGTCGTCGTCGGCACGTTTATTGTGACACTTCTCATTTCACGAATGGTATCCCTCTCCTCGATGGCTGCCGCTGCAGTAGGTCTCGTGACGGCAACGACGTACAGTGTATTGACGAAAGATTGGTTACCTCTCATTGTCATCGTTCCACTCGCCTTGTTTATCATCATTAAACATCGTACGAACTGGCAACGAATACGGGCAGGGAAAGAACCAAAAGTGCCACTTTTTCAAAACAAGCATAAATCTTAATTTCTTTTAGGTGCGTCCGATCAAGACGCACTTTTTTTGTGCATTGTTGTTGATTTACATAAAAAAGAAGCGAAATCATGTTGGATTTGCTCGTTCTTTACTTTCAATTTACGTTAAATTTACATGCGTTCGTTACACTAGAAAAGGAAAGATTTTAGTGGAGGAGGCAGGGACGTGTCTTTAATCGGTGAAGAACGTAAACAAAAAATTGTCGAGTGGATCGAACGAGAAGGTAAAGTGAAGACGAGCGAATTGATTGAACGATTGAATGTATCAGGGGAATCGATTCGACGTTATCTAGAAGAACTAGAGAAAGAACATCGGATTAAGCGTGTTTATGGGGGTGCGGTTCTTCATCAGAGCATGTCTTTTCAGCCGATTGTCATTGCCAACATGGATGGCATCCGCCGTATCGCGTATACGGCATTTCAATTGATTCCAGACGATACGTTACTCTATATCGGTCATGGGGTTGCAGCCGAACAAGTGGCGTCTCGTTTACGAGGACGAAACGTGACGGTGGTCACGCCATCTTTAACGGTTGCCAAAGCGTTGTTTGAACAACGGGCGAAAGGTGTGCTCGGTGGCGAGATCCAGTTGTTAGGTGGTACAATCGATCCGAAACATCTCGTGACGACAGGCGAACAAGTTCTCGCACAACTCCAAACCTATATGTTCGATCTTGCCATCTTATCTGTTGAAGGGGTCGATTCAACCCTTGGTTTGACGTGCGATGCTTTCGGACTCGCTAGTATCACACAATCGGTGATGTCGCAAAGTCGCGAGACATTCTTATTAACCGACCATACCCAGTTGAACCAACAAAAAAGATATCGGGTGTGCGACTTTTCAAAGGTGACGGCAATCATCTCAGATTTTCCGGAACCACAAGAATTTAAAGGCGTCTTAGCCGAACATGGTGTGGACTGGAAGTTCGCGCCGTAAAAGGAGCGATTGTATGAAAGTAGAAGTGATTGTCACAACGTTATCTGAAGCAATCGAGGCGGAGCAACTCGGGGCAGATCGACTCGAGCTGATTGCAGATATGGAAAATGGCGGGATCACACCAAGTTTCGGGACGATTCGGAACGTGATCGAGCACGTATCTATCCCGGTACATGTCATGATTCGACCTCATACACGTTCATTCCATTTCAACGAAGATGATGTGGAGACGATGCTTGCAGACATTGGTCTGTGCCGTGAACTCGGGGTAAATGGAATCGTCTTTGGTGCATTGACAAAAGACGGTGCAATCGATGAGCGGATTTTAGGAGAAGTCATCAAACATAAAGGTGAGATGGCACTAACGTTCCATCGTGCCTTCGACGCGTCGCGTGATGTATTTGAATCGCTGGATGTCTTAAATGATTTCCCGGAAATCGATATCTTATTGACATCAGGTGGTGCGAACACTGCATTAGAAGGTATCGAAACATTGATCCGACTGAACGAGCAAGCAGAGATGACTATTTTGCCTGGAGCCGGCATTACGACAGAAACATTGCCATCCTTACGGGAACGACTCAACGTCGACATGGTACACGTCGGAAATGGCGTACGAACAAACGGACAGTTGGATGGGGCTAAATTCAAACAACTTCGTGGATGAGTCAAAGCAGAAAACAGTCGAAAGACTGTTTTTTTGCTATAATGAAAGAAAATACAAAGTGTAGGTGAACTCATGCAATCTTCCGTTTACAAACAATATGCGCTTCGAATGCTCTCAGGAAAATGGGGCATATCACTACTCGTCGTTTTGACCGTCATGGTCATTCAGGCGATGATCACGACACGTCTAGACCTATCAACGAATGACCCTGAAGTTCTCATGACTTCTGTGGCACTATTGTATGGGGCGACAGTCCTTCTCGCTCCAATCGAGCTCGGGAAGAATTGGGTGTTTCTTCAGGTCGCTAAAGACGAGAAGCCTAAGTTTGGCTTATTGATTGAAGCGTTCGGCTCGCTGAAAGAGTATTCACGAGCGGTGATTTATTACGCGGTGTTTTATTTAGGACTGAATGTGTTGATGTTATTCCTGATTGTGCCTGGCGTCTGGTTTTATTTGACGTATCGCATCACACCGTTCATCATGCGGGATGAACCAGATCTCTCGGCGTTCCAAGCCATGAGAAAGAGTCGTTTGATGATGAAAGGGCATAAACAGACGATGTTAAAGCTATTCGCAAGTTTTATCGGATGGTACGCGCTCGTCCTTCTCACTGGGGGACTCGCTTACATCTTTGTCACGCCCTACTTACAGACGGCGATTTCAGGTCTCTATCTAGAAATGAAGGCGTCATATCTCGCAAAACAAGCCTTCAAAATCTTGTTTTTCTTGTTCAGATGCATCCGCATGCCACTTTTTCGCTTGTTCAGTGGCAATCGGTATCGCTTTCGTCTCAGAATAGCCTTGTGCGAGCAATGCGTTCGCAATATCAATGGCTTTCTTTTTTACAAGTGGATCGAAGTTTTTCAGTGATTCAGGATAGTCTTTCATGTTCCATGGCACGAAAATCGCCTCCTTCACTCCTACTAATTCCACAAACGGCATGATTCAAACGTCTTGATGAAGGTAATACTCGATGAGCGCTTGTGTTCCGTTCTCCCCGTATCCATTTTCTTCGAGAATCGAATAGAGTCGATGAGCGAGTTCGAGTCCAGGTAATTTCACTTGAAGTTCGTTTGCACTCTCGATGGCGAGTGTCATATCCTTAATAAAATGTTTGATGAAGAAACCTGGAGCATAATCTTCCACGATCATCCGTGGAACCAAGTTTTCAAGCGTCCAGCTACCCGCTGCACCTCCACGAATCGTACGGATGAGCGCTTCCGGGTCAAGCCCTGCTCGTTTACTGAACGCGAACATCTCCGCATTCCCCATCATCGTTCCGGCAATGGCTATTTGGTTGGCGAGTTTTGCATATTGTCCGCTCCCGGCATATCCCATCCGTTCAATGGACTGTCCCATTGCTTCGAATAAAGGTTTTGCCTTATTGAAAGCAAACTCTCCACCTCCGACCAAAATGGAAAGTGTCCCATTTTTTGCACCAATATCTCCACCGGTGACCGGTGCATCGAGCGGAAGAAGACTCCGTTCAATGGCCGTTTCGGCGATTCGTTCGGCAAGTTTTGGTGAGGAGGTTGTCATATCGATCAAGAGCGTACCTGGTTCTGCTGAATCAAGGATATTTCCTTCCCCGAAATAAATCGACTCGACATCTGACGGATAACCGACGATGGTGATGACGGCATCAGCTTCTTGACACACCTCTCGAATCGTTTCGCACCATACTACACCTTCCTCTAATAGCGAGGCAGCCTTCTCTTTCGTTCTCGTATAAGCTTTTACGTCAAAGCCATGCTTCATCAAATTTCGTACCATGGATTGGCCCATGACCCCGAGACCGATAAACCCGATTGTTTTCATGTAGATTGTCCCCCTAGTAATTGTTGTGAGACGAGACGCTGATAAAGGGCGTTCTCGTTTAAAAGTTGCTCGTGTTTCCCAATCCCGCTGATGCGTCCATCTTCTAACACGACGATTTGGTTGGCATGTCTGACGGTCGATAAGCGGTGGGCAATCACGAGTGTGGTTCTCCCGACCATCAGGCGATCGAGCGCTTCTTGGACGACGCGTTCTGATTCTGAATCCAGACTCGACGTCGCTTCATCGAGCAGTAAAATTTGCGGATTACGTAACAATGCCCTGGCAATCGCAAGGCGTTGTCGTTGTCCACCTGACAAGCGAATACCACGTTCTCCAATCTCCGTCTCGAGCTGATTCGGCATCACTTCGATAAATGACCATGCGTTTGCCATTTCACACGCCTCTTTGATTTCCTCATCACTTACTTCACGTTGAAGACCATAGATGATGTTTGTCCGAACAGAACCCGACAAGACGGGAGAGTCTTGAGCGACATAACCGACGATTTGACGCCATGTGTCCCGGCCATATGTTTGAATGTCGCGATTGCCGTACCGAATCAATCCTTCCGTTGGTGTGTAAAATTGTTCGACGAGCGAAAAAAGTGTCGTTTTGCCGGCGCCGCTTCGACCGACGATAGCAGTCGTTGCGCCCGGTGAAACGTGAAGAGAGAGTCCTTGAAGAACGGGTTCCGTCCCATAATGGAAGGTCACATTCTCGAAAGAGAGGTCGGCCTGCTCGATGGATTCTTGATATGTGCTGTACGGTTCAGGACGGACATCTAATAATTCAGCGATTCGTTCAGTTGCGCCACGAGCTTTTTGTAGTCTCGTCAAAAATTCACTCATTGTGATCAGAGGAGTGATGATTTGGAATACATAGAGCATGAAAGCGAGTAGTTCACCCGTCGATAAGGCCCCTGTCGAGACACGATACGCTCCAAATCCGAGTATGGCAATCAACATCCCCGTCAACGTCACGTTAAGGAGAGGGATGAGGATGGCTTGAATCCGTCCTTCTTTCACACCATAATCGAACAACGTTTCGATTTTCACTTTCCCGGTCCGCACTTCCATTTGTTCTGTCGCCTGCGACTTGACGAGACGGATTTCACCGAGGAGTTCCGCAAAGAATCCGGACAGGTTACCGAGCTCCTGTTGCGTTTCTTTTGCAATGACTCGCAGCTTTCGGCCGAGTGGGATGACGATGACAAGCGTCGTCGGCACTGAAAACAAGATGACGAGTGTCATTTGCCAATCGAGCGTGAACAAGATGGCGACGGCACCGATGACCGAAACGAAAGAGGTCAACAAGCGGACACTTTGCTCGGACAACAGCTGTTGTAGCGTCGTTGTGTCATTGTTCAAGCGGGAGACGAGTTCTCCCGATTTGATCCCATCATAAAAAGGGATGGGCAGTTTGATGAGGTGGTCCCACAATGTCGTCCGAAGATTGGCGACGACACGTTGACCGACAATATGTAGCCAGTAAATCGATAACGCGCTCGTAATGACTTGGACGAGAAAGGCAATGATAAAGTATGCAATCCATTCAGGCGTCAACAGGTCACTACTCCAACGGTCAACGACGCGTTGAAGAATGAGTGGAATCGCTAACGATGCAACGGCTTGAAGGAGCGAAATCAGAATCGCTCCGACAAACAATCCTTTAGGAGGGTTCGCGATTTTAAAAAGTTGGAAAAACGTTTTCCACGTCGATGAATTCATTTTGAACATACCTCCTCTCTCTTTACTTTCGCTGTTTCAAAATCGGGTGTCAAGACGTCGAATCGAACGATTGAGTCATGCTAGAATAAGAAAGAGAGGTGATACGTGATGAAATGGATTCACACGGCCGATTGGCATCTAGGTAAGATTGTCCATGGTCGTCATATGACAGAAGATCAACGAAATATTTTATTCCATTCGTTTTTACAAATCATCGATGAGGAAAAACCAGATGCGGTCATCATCGCTGGGGATTTGTATGACCGGGCCGTACCACCCGTCGAGGCTGTCGATTTACTCGATGAGATGTGGCGAGAATTGGTGTTGAAGCGAGAAATCCCGGTCGTCGCCATCGCGGGAAATCATGACTCAGCGGAGCGTCTCGAATATAGTTCAAAATTGTTGAGACAAGTAGGACTACATATCATCGGTAAATTAAACCCGGATGCTGGTCCGCTTGAAGTAGCCGGGATTCCGTTTTACCCAATCCCATTTCTTGAGCCGGCTCGTGTTCGGCACATATTAGGGAACGAAACAATTCGCACGCACCATGACGCGTTGGAGGCCGTCATTGAAGCATACGGAACCATTGAGAAGAATGCGGTCTCAGTGGGCCATAGTTTTGTCGCAGGAGGACTTGAGACCGATTCGGAGCGTCAGTTATCGGTCGGTACCGCCGGACAGGTCGCGAAAGGGCTATATGACCCGTTCTCATACACTGCTCTTGGACATCTACATAATCGTGATGCAATCCATTCAGAACGGATTGCATACAGTGGTTCTCTCATGAAATACTCTTTCTCTGAGGTCAATCATGAGAAATCGGTAGATATTTTGGAGTGGGACGGACACTGGAAACGTAGACGTCGAACGTTGACGCCAGAACGGGACATGAGACAGATCACAGGAACGTTGGATGAGTTACTCGCACCTTCGTTTTATCAACAACAACAAACCGATGATTATTTGAAAATTGTGTTGACCAATGACAAAGCACTTTTTGATCCGATGGCAAAGCTTCGGACCGTTTATCCGAACATTCTTCATCTTGAACTGGAACTGTTACGACGCCAAGAACAGACGTCAACATTTGAACAGGAGACGCTCGAACGACAATCTGTCGAAGAGGTATATTTACAGTTCTTTGAAGCTGTACACGACCGAACGGTCTCGGATGCCGTCAAACAAATGATTGAAGAAGGTGATGTCAGATGAGACCAGTCGAATTGAAGATTCAAGCATTCGGACCGTATGCGGAACGAGAAACGATTGACTTCACACAATTAGTTGGACGCTCGATGTTTGTTGTGAGTGGTCGGACGGGTGCAGGGAAGACAACCATCTTTGATGCGATGACGTTCGCATTATACGGACGGGCCAGCGGGACGCTTCGCAATGCCAGTGATTTCAGAAGTCAATTCGCACAACCTGAGTTGAAGACGGAGGTCGACTTTTCGTTTACGATTCGCGGTGACCACTATCGAATCGTGAGACAACCTCAACAACCTCACCCGAAAAACAAGACACCGATCCCACATGAGGCCGTTCTTTATGAATGGGAGGATGGTTGGAAGCCAATCGCGACAAAAGTGAACGAGGTTCAAGAGGAAGTCGAGTCGATTTTACAACTTTCATATGAACAATTCAGTCAAATCTTGTTACTTCCTCAAAATCAATTTAGACAATTGCTCGATTCGAACTCAAATGAGAAACAACAAATCTTGCAATCTATTTTCAAGACGGAGGCATATCGTGCTTTCCAGGAAAAATGGGCAGACCGTCTCAGCACATACCGGAAACAAGTCGAATGGGCAGTCGAGCGAACCCGTCTCAAGTTACTAGAACTCGATGATGAAGCGATCGAAGAGATTTCGACGAAATCGATAGATGTGATCCATGATTGGTTAGACGAGCGCGAACAACGTCTGATCACAACCGTTGAATCGGCAGCAGAACAGAAACAGGGTCATTCGAAGAAGCTCGAACAAACGCGTACCGAATTAGAACAAGCGAAAGCGCTTGTCAGTTTATTTCAAGAACAACAAGAAACCATGCAAGCTCTTGATTTATTTTTAAAAGGCGAGACAGAACGAAACGAACGTCACGAGTTGTTGCATCGTTTAGAGGCAGCAGCGAACATTCGTCCAGTCTATGACCGATTATTAGAAATGAAGAAACATGCGCAACGACTGACGGTGGAGGAACAAGCATCTTCTAAAAAACTCGAACAATTACAACAAAAGCAATCTTCACTATCGGAGCAGCAATCTGCAATTGAAGAGAATAAACAAGAAATCTTATCCTTTCAAGAGCGACTTCGGTTAATTGATGAGATGTTACCGCGAATGAAAGAGCGGGCAGAATACGTGACATTACGTGAGCAACTGATGAAACGTGCGAATGAATTAAATGCCTTTTCCAAAGAGGGTCGGCTCCAAGAACTTCAAGTCCACGAACAACAATTAGTGAAAACGTTGTCGATTGAACCTGAAGAACGTGCAGTTGATGCGGAGCGACATGTCGACCGATTGATGTATTTGGTCAAACTTGAGACGAAGGTGAATGAGTTTTCAAATCAGCTCGCCACTTGTGAGCGGTCCGGAAAAGAAGTGCAGCGACAGCATGCCATCCAACAAGAAGTAATGACAAAGTACAAACAGCAAGAACAGATGAATGCGGCAAGACAACTGAGTGAAACCCTTGAAGAAGGTGAGCCTTGCCCGGTGTGCGGCTCTCGTCACCATGATGTCCCACAGTTCGAAGATTTGCTTGAATCTATGGATGAAGAGGTGGAGGCGAAGGCACGTCTTGAGGAATTGACGACTCAATTGATTGAAGCGAGATCCGATTATCGTTCGCTCCATTCTCGGCTTGAAGAGGCTCGACGAGAATTTGATGAGGTTTCGAAAGATATTCAGGTGGATGGATTACTATCAGAAGAAGTCAAGAAATGGCAAGCGCATGTGGATCGTCTACAACGGGAAGAGCGAACGCGTCTCGAGAATGAACGAACGCTTCGTCAACTCACCGGTGAAATGAGACAACTTGAAGAAGAGCGACGCAACCAATTTGAAGAGCGTCAACGTGTCCTCACAGAACTCGAAGCGATACAGCAAAAACTGAACGCGCTCGGTCAAACAGAGGAAACAACGTTAGAAGAATTACAGACCGAGCGGACAGACCGACAACATCGTCTCAACATACTTACGAAAAAAATTGAAGCGTTCGATCATGACTTTGAAATCGTCAAAAAGGAAACGTGGAAAGAAGAAGAGCGGCTCACTTTAATGCGGCAACAGCTTTCTGAGGCGATGGAGCAATACGATTCACAAAAGACGACCTGGAATAAGCAATTAGAAGTCGCTCAGTTGAACCAGGAGCGGTACGAACAACTAGCTGATCGAATTGATCAGCGAACGAATATCCGTGAGAACTTACAACATGAAGAAGAGGCAGGCGTCCGGTTACGACACCGCATCCAGATGATTGAGGGGAAATTAGGAAATGTAGCACAACCAGACCTTCAGTCGATAGAAACGAAGGTGAACGAAGCCAAGGAATTATACGAGCGAGCATCAGAACATCTCATCACCTCACAAGAAGCCTTGTCTAGACACCGTCAAATCATCTCCGAGTGGGATACGCTTCGTAAAGACACATCATGTGAAGAACAGAAGTTAGAAACCATCAAGTTGATTGCAGAAACCGGAAAAGGCATCAATCCGCAAAAGATGACGTTTGAAACATATGTACAAACGGCGTTCTTCGACCAGATTTTACATGCGGCGAACATTCATTTGGACCAGATGACGAGCGGTCAGTTCCGACTAGAGCGAAAAGTGGAGACGGCAAAAGGCAATGCTAAGTCCGGACTTGAACTTCTCGTATTCGATGCGTACACCGGTCAATCACGCCGTGTGCAAAACCTTTCCGGAGGAGAAGGTTTTAAAGCGTCTCTCTCACTCGCGCTTGGTCTAGCAGAAGTGGTGCAACAGTTGAGCGGGGGTGTGAGTCTTGAAACGATGCTCATCGATGAAGGATTCGGGACGCTTGATGCCGAATCTTTAGACCAGGCAATCGAATTATTGATGTCGCTACAGGCGACAGGTCGACTTGTCGGGGTCATCAGTCATGTCCAAGAATTGAAAGATCGCGTCGATGCCCGAATCGAAGTGAAAAAATCTAGAAGCGGGTCAACGATCCAGCTGATTGTGGAGTGATCGAAATGAAACAGATGGTGACGAAGTCAAGTCTCATCAATCATTTGAAAGAAGCAGGAATTCAACGAGGAGAGTCTTTATTTGTTCATACCTCGCTTTCAAAACTTGGTTGGGTATGTGGTGGTGCGCAGACTGTAATCGAGGCACTGCAAGAAGTGGTGGGGCCATCAGGACTTCTCATGATGGCGACCCAAACCGGAGACAATTCAGATCCGGCTGAATGGGAAGCACCGCCTGTTCCGGTTGAGTGGTGGCAGACGATTCGTGCCGAAATGCCACCTTATGAAAAAGAAAAGACATCAACCCGTGGGATGGGGCGTGTCCCGGAACTGTTTCGGAACTATCCGAACGTTTATCGAAGCGCACATCCGATGTGGTCTGTCGCCGCATGGGGTGAAGATGCACAAACACTTGTGTCTGGTCATTCGATTGACGTCGGTTTCGGTCCGGGTTCACCAATCGAGCGAATGATTGAACGACATGCACGTGTTCTTCATCTTGGTTCGCCACTTGATGCGACGACACTTTGGCACTATGCGGAGTATGGGATTGATGGTCCGACAAAAATGTTTGGTTGTGCTTTGATCGAACAAGGCGAACGCGTGTGGCGAACGTTTGAACATACAGATGTGAATAGCGACCCATTTGGTGCAATCGGCGAAAATATCGTCAAACAGAAAGATGTTCATACGTTTACCATTAATGATGCGACGTGCTATTTGATTCCAGCTAATACATGGGAGCCAGTGCAACATGCGCTCATCGCACTTCGAAGCTGGTTAAGATAATGAATGTAGAATCGAGGGGAAGAAATAGATGAATCGTTGGATGAAACTATTGAGTATTGCGGTTCTTGTCATCTTACTGGTGGCCGGATTGGCAATTGGTGGGATCTCGGCACATATCGGTGACCAATTAACATCACCTGAGCGAGAGACGTTGACGTACACGCCGAAATCACTTGGATTGAAGTATGAGAACGTGACCATTCAATCAGAAGAAGGGCATGACTTGTATGGGTGGTGGATTCCCCATCCTACGCCACGTGCAACAATCGTATTTGCTCATGGGTATGGAAAGAACCGAGAACAGGAGGATCTCCCGTTAAAAGAGCTGATTCCCGAGTTTCATGAGCAAGGATATCAATTTTTAACGTTCGATTTTCGTGGATCTGGGATTTCAGAAGGAGACCGGGTAACGGTCGGCGCGAAAGAACAATCGGACTTACAAGCAGCCATCCAATACGCAAAAGGTCGATCAGAGGGCCCAATCGTACTTTACGGAATTTCCATGGGAGCGGCGACGGCCCTCTCTACGGCAGATGATGTCGAGGTAGCCGCAGTCATCGCAGACAGTCCGTTCAGTGATTTACGGAACTACCTTGAGACAAATCTCCCCGTATGGAGTGATCTCCCGAACGTTCCATTTACACCCGTCATCATGACAGTGACCCCATGGTTCACTGGACTGGATGCGGATGTTGTTTCACCGATTCAAGATATCAAATCAATCGAAGCACCGATTTTATTGATTCATAGTAAAGGAGACGATGCGATTCCTGTCTCAGAAAGTGAAAAGCTTGCGAGCGCGCAGGATGGTGTCGAACTATGGGTGACGGAAAACGATGGTCATGTCGGATCGTATCAATCATTCCAGACTGAATACCGTCAAAAGATTTTCGATTTTCTAGAACGATCATTGTGAGCAAAGGGGCGCAATTGGCGCCCCTTTTTGATATGATTGCAAACGAGAACAATGAAAGAAGGGTGCAAAATGGGCTTATTACAACTATTACAGTTTCTCTTGCTCGGTACATTGATCGGGATTTTGAGCGGCTTCTTCGGAATCGGTGGTGGCATCTTGCTCACGCCACTACTCCTTGTTTTCGGTTATGAAGCAAGTGCGGCGATCGCACTTAGTCTCATGTTGACGCTCGGTTCGACGACGGCAGGGACAATCTCGCACATTCGTTTACGAAACGTGAACGTATCACACGCGTTATGGATTGGTGTGTTTGGGATTGTCGGAACTTGGATTGCCACTCCGCTCGTCTTTTACTTAGAAGGGGTGGACGGCGCGACACTGATCATCTCACTCGTCTACATTGCGTTACTTACGTACTTTGCGATTTCATTCTTCCGGTCGAAACAGCATGTCGAAGGGAGTGTCGGGACAGCTTCTGTACCACGACTTGGGATCATCGGTGTCTTTGCAGGATTTATCTCTTCTTTGATGGGGGTAAGTGGGGGGTTCGTATTGACGCCGCTCCAAGTCAAGCTACTGAACACTGAAATGAAGCGTGCAGTCGGAACGAGTATTTCAGCAGCTCTCCTCATCGTAATATCAGGCGTGATCAGCTATGCCGTGGCAGGTGCTGAAACGAATTACTGGCATGGACTCGCATTAATCGCAGGTGCGATGATTGGATCTCCGTTTGGAGCCAAACAGTTGCAACGTTTCAGTTCGCAACATGTCAAAAAAGCATTAGGTGGCTTTTATGTCACGGTCGCATTTAGTGTGGCCCTTAATTTAGTCGGATGGAATACAGCCTCACTTATATTACTTGTCACACTAGCACTTCTCTTTATTATCACGCTCATCATTCGACCACGCAAAAAATAAAACCCCGTCTTTGGACGGGGTTTTAACGTCTAGCGATATGGTCAATGTTTTCTTGAATCTCTCCAACTTTCGCTTTTGCTTCGCGGAGTCTGCGCTCAAATGCTTCTGTGTCACGTTTTTCATGAGACGACTTGTCAACTCCTTGACGTTGCCCTTTGTCAGAGCGTTGATAAAAATGGGTCGCTTTTTGTAAGCGTTTTTTAAACGTCGAGTCGCTCATAGGGACACCCCCTTCCATACTTCATTTATTCCACATATGGAAACGGGCGAAACGTTCGAACGTTTAAGAAGCGAGGGAACGACGAATTTGAACGTTCTGAGAAATTCTCACAGCTAAGATCGCAGCAAGTACGGCTTTGAGTGAATCTCCAAGAATAAACGGGATATTCACCTTGAGCGCATCAATGAACGACATACCGAGAACGATCTCGAGCCCGATGCTTCCAAGTAGGTATACAAGCCCCAAACCGAATAACAAGTTGTAGCCAATCAATGCTGGGATGGAGCGATGGCGCTCGCTGAACCAGCCAATGAAGAAAGCGGCGATTGGAAATCCAATTAAATATCCTACGGTTGGTCCAACGAAGGGAGCAAGACCTCCTTGACCACTCAGTACGGGAAGGCCGATCAAGCCGAGTAGGAGGTAGACGATGACTGCCAAAAATCCTTTTCGTGCACCGAATACGCCGGCGATTGTCATGATGGCCAGTGTTTGAAGGGTGATCGGAACGGGTCCGATCGGTATTTCGATGAAACCGATACTTGCGATGAGTGCTGCACCGAAGGCAATTTGAGTCATGTCTTGAATCTTCATATGTAAACCCCTTTTCAGTTAACGTTAACAATATAAAAGTTAACATGAGTTTATAGAGTTGGCAAGTCATTTCTTGAGTCTAGGTCAACAAAAAAACCTCGTCTCAGCAATCATACTGAGACAAGGGTCATTAAGAAGAAGGCATGACATTCATACATACCGAAGCTTCTTTCAACTGTTCGCGAACGGCATCGAAGCCTGTACCGCCATAACTATTGCGACGCGCGACCGCCTGTTCGGGGGTCAAAGCGTGATACACATCCTCTTCAATCAAGTCAGAATGTGATTGGAACACAGACATGGGGAGTTCACGTAAATATAAGCGTTCATCGACGCAGTATTTGACGAGTTTCCCAGTTACTTCATGCGCTTCACGGAACGGCATACCTTTAGCCGTCAAATAATCAGCAAGTTCAGTGGCATTTGAAAAATCGCGCTCTGTTGCTTGCTTCATCGTGTCTGGATGGAACGTCAATTCGTTCATCATCCCGGCCATAATGCTGAGTGAGCCTTGAACAGTCTTAACCGTGTCAAACATGCCTTCTTTATCCTCTTGCAAATCTTTATTATAAGCGAGCGGAAGTCCTTTCATAAGCGTCAACAATCCCATCAAGTTTCCGATGACGCGTCCCGATTTCCCACGTACGAGTTCAGCCATATCTGGGTTTTTCTTCTGTGGCATCATACTCGATCCGGTAGAGAATGTATCGGACACAGTAATGAAGCGGTATTCTTCACTAGCCCAAAGAATCAACTCCTCACAAAAGCGCGAGAGGTGCATCATAAGCATCGACGCGTTCGATAAGAATTCGAGAATGAAATCGCGATCGCTCACTGCGTCTAAGCTGTTCGGATAGACTCGGTCAAAGCCGAGAAGTTCAGCTGAACGGGCTCGGTCAATCGGGAACGTCGTCCCTGCGAGCGCACCGGCTCCAAGTGGAGACCAGTCAATTCGCTTCAAACTGTCTGTGAAGCGTTGTTTGTCGCGTTCGAGCATCCAAAAATAGGCGAGCAAATGATGTGCCAAAGAGATTGGCTGTGCACGTTGGAGATGTGTATAGCCAGGCATGAGCGTCTCTACGTTTACTGAAGCGTGTGCATGCAACTCACGTTGAAGTGATTCAATCAATTGAATCACTTCTTTCACACGTGCTTTCAAGTAAAGATGCATGTCTGTCGCGACTTGATCGTTACGACTACGTGCCGTATGCATTTTTCCGGCAACCGGGCCAATCTCTTCATGAAGCAAAGCCTCTAAATTCATATGGATGTCTTCATGATATACTTCGAACGCCAACTCGCCAGCGATGGCCTTCTGCTTGAGTTGTTGTAATCCTTCAAGGATTTGAGTGACTTCCTCTTTTGAAAGGATGTTTTGGTCTCCGAGCATCGTCACATGTGCCTTGCTACCTTCTAAATCTTCAAGGACGAGTTGAGCGTCGAAATCAATCGAGGCGCCGAACGCATCGACCCAATCACTGGCCGTCTTTTCAAAACGTCCTCCCCATAATTTACTCATGAATGAACGCTCCTTTTTCCATCAATACCTCTGACTGAACTTTTGTCGGTAAGCCCCAAAGCTTGATAAATCCAACAGCGGCTTGTTGATCAAACGTGTCCGCCGAAGTATATGTCGCAAGCTCCTCATCATATAGTGAAATCGGTGACTTACGACCGTCTACGATTGCTTGGCCTTTGAAGAGTTTCATCCGAACGGTACCTGTGACAGTCTGTTGTGTCTCATCGATAAATGCGAGTAGTGCTTTTGTGAGAGGTGAATACCACAGTCCGTTATAAATCGTCTCAGTCAATTTTTGTTCGACGATTGGTTTGAAATGAGCCACTTCACGTACGAGTGTCAATGCCTCAAGGGCCTTATGGGCCGTGATCAGCGTCATCGCGCCAGGAGCCTCATATACTTCACGTGATTTGATGCCGACGACACGGTTCTCAATGTGGTCGATTTTACCGACACCATGCGCCCCAGCGACGATATTCAACTCTTTTAAAATATCTGTGAACGATTGGTTCTTCCCATTGATGGCTACCGGTACCCCATTTTTAAATTCGATTTCAAGATATGTCGGTTCATGAGGTGTATCTTCAAGTGCTGCTGTTAACTCATAAGCACTTTCCGGCGGTGCCGCCCAAGGGTCTTCTAAAATGCCACATTCAATCGCCCGTCCCCAGATGTTTTGATCAATAGAGAAAGGTTCTTCTTGAACGATTGGAATTGGGATATTATGTTTTGCCGCGTATGCAATCTCCTCTTCACGTGACCATTTCCACTCCCGTACAGGTGCAACGATTTCAAGTGACGGATCGAGTGCATGGATGGACACTTCGAAACGAACTTGGTCGTTTCCTTTTCCTGTACAACCGTGGGCCACAGCGACTGCACCTTCTGCTTGTGCCACTTCGACCAACTTTTTCGAGATGAGTGGGCGTGATAGAGCAGATACGAGCGGATATACACCTTCATACAATGTATGCGCCTGCATCGAGTAGCGTGCGAAGTCGCTCACGAATTCATCGACAGCGTCGATGACGATTGATTTTTTTGCCCCGACTTTCATCGCTTTTTGTTGAATCTTCTCTAAATCTTTTCCTTCCCCAACGTTTAAACATACCGCGATGACATCATATCCTTGTTCATCCAACCATTTGATTGCAACCGATGTATCAAGTCCACCTGAGTAAGCCAATACGAGTTTCTGTTTCAAAATGTAAGCACCCCTTATGAATAATTATTAATCTTTATTTATAAATATACGAATTAGTGTAAGGGATAATATCCGATGTGGCAACCTTTTTTTGAAAATAAAAATGACCACGAAAGATATTCGTGGTCATCATTGTTCGATTGTTAGCTCTGGTAACCATTGCGACATATGTTCGCTGACAGGAGAGAAGAGCTCGGGTTTTGCTGATTGTAACGGAACGACTTCATAATGTCCTTCTGATGATTTCTGTGTAAATGTTGGATAAAACATCGGATTTTTCAATTCGAACGTTGAAACATCGTCTTCTGTCGTTTTGACAACGTCAATTCCGATGATCCCACCCGTATTCCGATCATCGCCTTGTTGTCCAGATAGGAAGTTGCCGAGTGAATACACGACGAATGTTTGATTGCCATCAGCTCCCTCAAGCATCTTCGGTGGTTGTAGGACGTGAGGGTGGTGACCAATGATGATATCGACACCGAGGTCTGAAAGAGTTTGAGCAAGCTCAGTCTGACTTTCGTTCGGTAATGTCTCGTATTCTGTTCCAAAATGTAAGGATACGACGGTCAAATCGGTAGTTTGTTCTGCTTTCTCGATTTCAGGTCGCATTTGCTCGAGGTCGATATAGTTGACGTGGTATGGCTGTTTTGGAATCACGCCGTTCGTTCCGTACGTATAGGCTAAAAAGGAAAAGGAAATCTCGTTCGCCGTCAATGTACGGATGTTTGCCTTATCTTCAGCAGATAAGAAGGAACCGGTGTAAGGCATTCCGATTTCATTCCAGTGACCAATCGAATTCTCAATCGCACGAACCCCGCGATCTAGCGTGTGATTGTTCGCCGTCGTGACTAAATCAATTCCGGCACGTTGCAAAGCATCGCCAATCTCGAATGGGCTGTTGAAAGCCGGATAGCTCGATAACCCGATTTCGCTCCCGCCAATCATACTCTCTTGGTTAGCGATTGCGAGATCCGCTCGTTCTAAAATCGGCGCGACTTGTTCAAAAGAAGGATCAAAATCATATCCGTCATTGACACGGGCTGCATTGTATACCGAATCGTGCAGCAATACATCACCAATGGCATAGATGGATGCCGTCGTGACGGTTGGCTCAGGTTCGGAAGGGGTCTCTTCTACAGGTGTCTCAACGATTGGCTCTTCGGTTTCAACTGAGGTTTCTTGATTTGTCGAAGAAGACTGCCCACAGCCGAATAACAGAATCAAGCTTGAAGCGAATGTGAGATGAGAGATGGTTTTATAGGGTTTCATCAAAAATCTCCTTTACAAAATGGAATTAATCTCAATATATATATTATTCGTCAAAAATTCAGAAAAATCCTTGTATATAAAAATGGCAGGTCAAGATGACCTGCCAAGAAAATTATTTGATATGTTCTTTCACCATGTCACGCATTTGGTCGAATTCACGTTGAATGACCTCACTCGGTGGAGGCGTCAACAAACTAACGACATAAATGGCGAGTGCAGACAGGAAGAATGCTGGAATCATCTCATAAAGCGTTCCGAAGGTTCCAAATAGTGAAGCAGCATAGTTCTTCCAAAGGATGACGACAAATGCACCAGTCAACATCCCAGCAAGAGCACCTTGACGAGTCGTCCGTTTCCAGAAAAGACTAAATAGAATGAGCGGTCCAAACGATGAACCGAAACCTGCCCATGCATAGCCGACGAGGTTCAAGATTGTGTCATCTGCATCGAGCGCAAGGACAATTGATATGACCGATACGAGAATAACTGTGATTCGCCCGACCATGACGAGTTCGCGGTCTCCTGCGCCCTTACGGAAGAATTTTTGATAGAAGTCTGTCGTCGCGGCACTCGATGAGACGAGCAATTGAGAAGAAATCGTCGACATGATGGCAGCGAGTAAAGCCGCTAATAATACACCGGTCACTAAATCAGGGAACAATAAATCCGATAGGTTAATAAAAATGTTTTCAGGATTATCGATTGTCAGTCCTTGTTGCGTGTAATAGGCAAGTCCAAACAATCCGGTCGCCATCGCCCCGACGACGGTGAAGACCATCCATGAGATGCCAATACGACGTGCCGTTTTTATGTCTTCCAATTTCCCAATTGCCATAAAACGAACGATGATGTGTGGTTGACCAAAATAACCGAGACCCCACGCAAATAAAGAAATGATTCCAATAAGCGATTGACCTGTCCATGGGTCGAGTAACGCTTCATCGATATCCCGAACCGTATCTAAAGCGTTTGACACACCATCTGTCGCCATGATGGCGATTGCCGGTACAAATATGAGTGCGAAAAGCATGATGAGTCCTTGAACAAAGTCTGTCCAGCTAACGGCTAGAAAACCACCGATGAACGTATACAAAATGATGATTGAGGCGAGAATAATGACACCCGTTACGAATTCAATGTCGAAGACGGCATTGAATAGTCGACCACCTGCAACGAACCCGCTCGTCGCATACAACGTGAAGAAGATGAGGGTGACGGCAGCAGAAAAGGAACGTAACACCCCTTTTGAGTCTTTGAACCGCTTCTCAAAAAAGTCTGGAATCGTGATTGCATCATCCGATATGTAAGAATAAATGCGTAATCTTGGAGCGACCAACAACCAGTTTAAATAGGCGCCAATTGTCAACCCGATGACAATCCAACCGCTTGAGATTCCCGTGGCATACATCGCGCCAGGTAAGCCCATCAAAAGCCATCCACTCATGTCAGACGCGCCGGCCGATAAGGCTGCGACGCCGGGACCTAAAGCCCGTCCACCTAACATATAATCGCCAATACTACTTGTTCTTCGATACGCGATGATCCCAAGTAAGACCATCAGTGCCATGTATAAGACAATGGACACTAAAATTCCGTTCATCAACATCCCCCCGAAAGATAAAAAATATGAAAACGCTTTCAGTGATAGAATATCACTTTGTCAAAATATTGTCACAACAATAGGGGAGATGTAAAGAATTTTTTGATAGCTGGTCTTAACTTATCGAAATGCACAAGAGGTAAGATGGTCATTGACGAGACCGGTTGCTTGTAAGTGGGCATATACCGTGGTCGGACCTAAAAATTTGAATCCACGTCGTTTTAAGTCTTTACTCAATCGCTCAGACAGTTCTGTCGTAGCGGGGACTTCTTCAAGCCGTTCCCATGCATTGATGATTGGTTCATGATCAACGAACGACCAAATATATGAATCGAATGAACCAAACTCTTCTTGTATCTTCATGAACTGTTCCGCATTATTAATGGAGGCTTCGATTTTTCGGCGGTTCCGGACGATGCCACTGTTTGCCATCAGTCTCTCAATATCCGCTTCTGAAAACCGAGCCACTTCGTTTACCTCAAAATTCGCATACGCGGAGCGATAGTTTTCGCGCTTTCTTAAAATCGTAATCCAACTAAGTCCAGCTTGTGCACTCTCAAGCGTCAGGCACTCAAAATGTTTTTGGTCATCATGGACAGGTTTGCCCCATTCCTCGTCGTGATAGCGGACGTAGAGCGGGTCAGACCCGCACCACGGACAACGAAATAATACTTCCAACTCAATCAACTCCTTTTTTCATAAGTGTAGCATGTCTCAACGGTTATCGATTAGAAAGGATGGGTATAGTGTGTGGGAATGGAGGCATCAATAATGAGTGATTGGATGATTTCGATTATTGAACAGTACGGATACATAGGAATTGCGTTCATGATCTTCATTGAGAACGTTTTTCCGCCAATCCCTTCTGAAGTCGTATTACTCTTTGGTGGTTTTTTTGCTGTAAAGACGAACTTGTCCATCACGCTCGTCATCGTGGCTTCGACAGTTGGAGCCATATTAGGAGCAGTCTTATTATACGGACTAGGTCTGTTATTTGATGTTGAGCAAATTGAGAAGTGGACGAAGAAATACGGGAAGTGGATACGTCTTGATATTCAAGACGTCAAAAAGGCAGATGCCTGGTTCGATCGGTACGGAGGGTGGATGGTCTTCTTTGGTCGATTGATGCCGGTCGTTCGAAGCCTCATCTCAATTCCAGCAGGTATGTCGAATATGCCATTCTTAAAATTTTTGCTTCTCAGCACTGCTGGAACAGCGATTTGGAACACAATTTTGGTCTTGGTCGGAATGAAAGTCGGTGAGAACTGGCAAGATATACTTGCCTATCTAGATGCCTATTCTTATACAATTTACGGTCTGTTTTTCGTTGGGTTAATCGGATACCTCATCTGGCGAAAAAAGCGACATGCTAAAAAGGCAGTAAAAGAATGAATGAATAGATGAGACGATAAAACAGGCGGACCGAAAATTCGGTTCGCCTGTTCACTCTTCGTTTAGAACCGGAATAAAATGATTCCCACAATGGCTGACACGAAAATATAAAGACCGACAAACAAGTTGATGGCCCCGTTTGAAAGGGCGGTAAACAAGATGGAGAACTCGCCGCGCGGAGCAAGAGAAAAACCAGCCTCATTCGCCTGGACGCGAGATAACCCGTAAATTCTTCCTCCAACGCGACCGACAATCCACTTCGACAAGACCCCCCAAACAATTAAAACAAAGAATAAGGTGTTAACGATGACACCTTTTTCCAAGTTGATTGAAATTCCGAATGAAATGAAGAAGATCGGGAGAAATAAGTCACGAACGGGTACCGTCAAACGTTTGAGCGGGCGAACGTCATGGATATCCGCAAGCATGATTCCGGCAATGAACGCTCCTAAAATCTCAGATAGACCAAATACCATCCCGATTCCGGCGAAGAAGAGAATAAGTCCGATTAGCCCGATACTCGCATCGTCCTGACGCAATAGGTGTTTCGAGAACTTCTGTTGCTTCGATACAAAGCTAGATCCAATAAACAATAGTACCCCAAAAATCAGAAATCCGGCGAACACTTTCCCGATATCTGTCATGGCGACCGGTTCCTCTTGAATGATGAATGGCGCAATCGTCAATAACAGCGGTGCAAAAATATCCTCGAAAATAAGTAGAGCGAGGACGAATTCTTTAATATCTTCATGTTTTTCGGAGTGGCGCTCAAGTAGTTTCGCTGAAATCGAAGAGCTCGTTGCGTATAGAACGGCACCAATTAAGAAGGCACGCGGAAAGTCCAATCCAAACAGTAAGGCGATTCCGAATGAGGCGCCGAACGATAGGACGATGTCTAATACGCCTGCTTTCCATACTTTTCGCATGCGCTTCCATAATTCGCGTAACGGAAACTTTAACCCGAGAAGGAAAAATAAAAGGATGATTCCGATTTCACCAGCAATTTTGAAAACTTCGTTTCCATCCCAGAAAAAACCGACCCCAACTCCGATGGCGATAAACGCTAAAATACTTGGAAAGTATAGGCGTTCAATCAGGAGACTGAAGACGGAGATAAGCGTGAGCGCCAGTCCAAGCAACACGATGATGTTCAATCCATCCATAAGTCATCTCCTTTGTAGAAGTGTGTTAACTTTCTAGTTGATTCCATTGATACTCCATACCGACTGATTCTGGCCGTGAATAATCAAAGCCGAATTGACGATACAAGCCATCAGCAGGAATATCGGCAATCAGACTGATGATGGCCGTCTCATCTGCCTCTTTTAGAATCCACTCCATTAAATTTTCCATGATTAATTTACCAAGACCTAGTCCTTGGCATTCTGGATCGACGACGATGTCGACTAGATGAAAGACCATTCCGCCGTCCCCAACGACACGCCCCATCCCGACAATCTCATCACCTAAATATAAACAGACGCCAAATAGCGTGTTCTTAAGTCCTTTGACCGTACTTTCATCTGAGCGTCGAGGCATCCCCGCCTTCACCCGCAACGACTGATGTTGCTTCGGTGTCGGTGTCTCAACTTTTACAGTGACTTCATTGACCATGCTAAAATCCCCCTCTACACAAGTTAATATTACTTTCCCGCTATATTGAATGAGTAAACCTTGATTTATGAAAATAGCTGTCGGCATAATGAAAAGTAGACAGGGGGAATATCGGATGATACAGGGTCAATCAATCTTGCCGGCGATTCGAGATATGCGCGATTTAGAACGATTTTTATCGAGTGAACTTGAAGTAGGAGTCTTACTTGAAATTCATATGAGTCGATTAGAACCTATCTTCAAATTATTAGAAAAGCATCAGAAAAAAGTCTTTATTCATATGGACTTAATTCAAGGAATGAAAGCGGATGAATTTGCAACTGAGTATGTCTGTCAAACGTATCGACCGTTTGGAATCATCTCGACGAAAGGGAACGTGATTGTACGGGCAAAACAAAATCATGTGTTGACGGTGCAACGCTTGTTTTTAATTGACTCGACATCGTTGGAAAAGAGCATCAAGCATATTGAACGATCAAAACCAGACTACATCGAGGTCCTACCTGGAATCGTTCCGAAGTATATCCGACGAGTACAGGAGAGAACAGGTATACCTGTATTTGCAGGAGGGTTGATTGAGACGACAGAAGAAGTAAATGCAGCCCTTGCTGCTGGGGCAAGTGTCATCACGACCTCAAATCGTAAACTGTGGACTGAGTAAGCCACTTTCGGGTATACATTCATCTAGGAGGGATGAACAGATGAAAGACGTTATGATTATTACAGGTGTTACGCAAGGGATTGGTTATGCGCTCGCAAAGGAATTCGCAAATCAATATGAAGTTGTGGGCTTGGACATCGGTGAAGACCCGGATATAAAAGGGATGTCCTTTTACCAAGTTGACCTTGGCAAGACGGAAGAGCTACAGGGTGTATTCGAAGACCTAAAGTCACGTTTTGGACATGCCCATGTGTTGATTAACAACGGGGGAATCGCCTCTCTCGTCAAACCAATCGACGAACTTGAAATCGATACGTTCAAACGAGTCATCGACGTCAATCTAGTAGGAACGTTTACTTGTGCGAAATACTTTTTGGAATTAAACAAAGACGAGTCATATGGTCGCATTATCAATATAGCATCGACACGTGCTATGCAAAACGAACCGCATTGGGATGCGTATGGGGCTTCTAAAGGCGGAATTGTCGGTTTGACCTATTCACTTGCCATCTCATTGAGTGATCGACCGGTAACTGTGAATTCGATTAGCCCAGGCTGGATTCATACATCAGATGAAGCGTTACGAGAAGTCGACCATCGTCAACATCCTTCTGGCCGTGTCGGCGAACCGGATGACATTGTCCGAGCGGTACGGTATTTGATTGACCGAAACAATGACTTCGTAAACGGTCACAATCTCGTCGTCGACGGTGGGATGACGAAGAAAATGATTTACGAAGAGTAATACGACTATATACCTATATTAAGAAAGATATTAGGTTATTTATGCCTAATTCCGGGTAAGTATTAGAAGAGTTTTCATCCGGAAGAAGGGGGTAAATGACATGAACCCGCTTGTAGAAGAAGCGCTACGCTTTTCATCGATTCGCCATGGAGGGCAACATCGGAAAGGGTCATCGATTCCATATTTGTCACACCCGTTTTCTGTTGCATTGTTGCTCGAAACGGATCACCAACCACCAACGGTCGTTGCAGCAGGACTTTTACACGATTTAATTGAGGATACGAAAACGGATCCTCAAGAAATCTTGACTAGATTTGGTCCGGACGTATTACGTCTTGTACTTGCTGTATCTGAGAAGAACCGCGATCAAACATGGGAACAACGAAAACAGGAGACACTTGAGCACATCTCATCGCTTCAATTCGATGAGGTCGCACTCCTCGTAGCGGATAAGCTACATAATCTTCGTTCCATCCGTTATGATTTAGAGATGGAAGGGATGACGGTGTGGCAACGTTTCAAACGTCCGATGCGAGATCAGTCTTGGTACTATCATCAGTTGTTACATGCATTCGAACCGTTTCGTAGTTCGACGGATTTGATTGGCTTGTATGAGCAGGAACTTAATTCCTTGTTTTATGGTGAAAAGAATGTAAAAAATCAGAAAGTAGTGAGACTCTTTGAATCCATCCTAACCTGTTTCACAGAAAATGAATGGGTTCAAGAATCGGCACCGCTCTGTCAGACTGCATATGAGTTAAAGGAAATTGTTGCTCGTGATGCTGTGGATGATGAAGAGATTGAGGCGTTTCGAACGCAACTAGAGCTAGCGGGTTGGAATTATCCGATGCTAGCTCCTCAGTTAGCAGCGTTGCAGGAACTCGGTTATCGAACTGCAATGGGCGCATCGGATTTTGTTGCGCTCATGCGTCGCTCGATTGTCAACTAGATAGGTTCATGCTATAGTCAAGAGGAAGATAAAAAGGGGAGTAGCGACCACGCATGTGGTCGGTGGGTCGTCATTACAGTGTGCATGCAC